>JAGVKT010000006.1 GCA_020050355.1 Gammaproteobacteria bacterium
ATGCGAAGTTATACAAAAAATTGACGTGAAAATTTCACTGTTTGTCCCAAAATCAAATGCCATGCCGTAGGGGCGTAGTCTTGCTACGCCCGGTAACTGTAGGGCTTTAAAGCTCATAAGCAATGATAGATTTTTTTATTAAACAGGCCTTGCTTCTTCATGTTAATGCTTTTGCCGTCCGGGCGTAGCAAGACTACGCCCCTACAGCATGGCCTTTCTGCTACGGGAGCAAACAGTGAAAACTTAACGCCAAATAAAAACTTCGCATCTTGAATCAGGTTTGGTATATACCCATCCCGCTTCGTAGCTTAAAACCGATAATTCATACCAATTTTAAATAAATTCACGCTCAGTCGTCCGGTCGTGGTAAAAGGGCTAGTGAGAAAGCCTGGCCCAAAGCCTCCTTGCAAATTATAAATATTGTTGCCTGTGCTCATTGAAGGGAACTGGACATGTAAATATTCAGCATCTATGGATATGTGATTAAAGGTAAGAAGTTCAAAGCCAAGGCCTGCGGACCAACCAATTTTATATTCAGAAGCACTAGTGCCGCCTGTGCCTGAAGACGCTGAGGTATCACGAAAGCTGTTAGTAACATTAATTTGTGTTAACGCCGGACCAGCAGTGACGTAGAAAAGACTGGGCACTTTGTTGAATGTGGTTGCATAACCAATGCGGCCTCGCAAGGTGAATAGCCAAGTGGTATTCATCGAAGTGGCTTCGGTATATTGATCAGAACTACCGGGATAGTTTGCAGTTACATTTTGTGATGAGCTCAAGGACAGCGAAGTTAAATCAAGGACTGCACCGTACACCGCCTGCCGTACCGCCCAATCTTGGCCCGCGACGAAACCGCCGATGATGGTAGTAGGGTAATTGCTAGATGTTCCTGAGCCATTTACAGCATTAATATCTGCGTTATTTTGAAAATAAGAAGAGCTTGTTACCGATCCAACATTTGTTGAAAGTTGATTAACTCCAATAGCGCCGCCCGTATAAACACCTACGTAAGAACCCTGCCAATTAGGCATCGCAGCGGATGCTGCTAAAGAAGATAAAAATAATATAGAAGCAAAAACACCACGCAATCTTAGACGTTTATTTTGACGAATAAATGACATAGATATCTTTTCTTTAATTTTCTTTGCGGTAGTGTATCATGAGAAAACTTAGGGACAATAGGAGGCTATTATGAAAATATTAAAAACGTTTTTAATCGGCTCCTTTTTGGCGTCATCCTTGCTTTCTATGGCATTTGCACAAAAAAATTTAGATGGGTTTATGACGTCCAGAGATTTACTCAGTAACGACAGCGTTCTTTCCAATATTAGTTTGTATAATAGCCGCAGTTCAGATGTGGCAGTATACGGTCTTTATGTGCGTCAATATGCTTCTGTGACCCCTGGAGACACTTGCGATCATGCAACAGCGATATTTCCATCAGGGGATATTCCTGCAACTAATATAACAGCAGGTTCATTCGTGATGCCCACGACGATCTCTCCGCAAAAAAGCGCTGCGGTGGGCAGTAATTATTTATACAATTTGATTTATGGCGCTATTTATTATCAGCGTATTAATGATCCTACTGATCCTCAAGGGTGCGCGCTGCCAGGCTGTACCTGGGGCAGTGATACTACTACTTACAATTGGTGTATTTATTTAGGTGCTTTAGCGCCGGTTTCTACAACAGCCGGCTATACCTCTACTGTGCCACCTACAGCGGAGGCAGCCTCTTCAACTGGGAATTATAATTATAATTTAGTCAGTAACAGTGATTATACTTATCTCGGCCCCATTTCTTGTAATGACCAAACGCTGACTTGCACCACCGCGAATCAGCAATCTCAATCATTCTAAGCTTAGGGATATTTGCAATGAGCAAAATAAAAAATTATCTACTATGGGTATGCGGAACTTCAGTGATCCTGAGCATGCATGCGCAAAGCGATGATGCAGGTGCTTATACTTTAATGACCGCACAAGATATAAGAAATAATGCTTTATCAAACATTACGCTTAGCAATCAAACTAGCCAAACTGTGACAGTGAATGGGTTATTTATTGTAAGTGTTGATACCGCTGCAGGCTCCGATAATTGTTCTGTATGCAGCGGAGGCGTTATCGGTGGTGATAATATGTCCGGCGCAGTCGCTTCTTCTGTCGTTTTGCCAGTAAATAAATCCGCCGCAATCGGGCAAAATTATTTATATAACATGATTTACAACGAAATGTATTTCATTCGCGCTAATATTGGTTCAGTCTGCGCTTTACCCGGCTGCTCTTGGCCCGGCGATACTCCGAACACGCAATGGTGCGTGGGTATCAATGCGGCTTCGCTTAATTCTAATTATACTTATAATCCGACTTACAAAAATGGTTCTACTGCTGCAGCCGTGCCAGCGTACGGAAGTGCAGGTTTATCTAGCCCATATAATTATAATTACGATCTGATCAACCCTAACACTCTCGGCGTTGGCACTGCTTGTTTAGGTCCTATCACGTGCAATGACCAAACGCTAACGTGTTCAGTCAGCACCCCTCAGAGCGAGGCATTCCAGCCCTACAGCTAATCATAGAGTTCCAAGGTGACATGAAAAAAGCCGGCACGCCGAGCCGCAGCGCCAAAGGCGCGAAGGCTGGTGCGAAAGGAGAGACTCGAACTCTCACGGGTTGCCCCACTGGAACCTAAATCCAGCGCGTCTACCAATTTCGCCACATTCGCGTGGCGCCTATCATATCAAAGCCTGTAGGATTTGCATATATACGTTTGGTTTTTAATTTCACACCAAACGTTATATATACTCATCGTACTTCAAATCACTTAGAAGCTGTATTCATAAAGTTATTTTTACTGCAATAGCCCACCTTTTCGCTACAAAAAACTTTATGAATACAGCTTCTTAAATTTATTCAAAAAATATCTTTATTTTTGTTATAATTATGATATAATAGTACAGAAATAATATATTTCCGTATTTAAATAGCTGTGAAACTAATAAAAATATTATCAGGAAGATGGATCGTCGCTAAAAGGATTAGAAGCAATAGCGGCAAATTATTTAAGGATGAATATGCATAGTGCTATTATTAGGGATGGATATTATTTAGCCATAGAACTTAAAGCGAAAGCGCAAGAAGAGCGCGAAAGCTTTGCTAGAGCGTGGCAAGAAAAAATTCTCGACGCACGCCAGCTGGGTTTAGTGCTTAGTGGGTTGCCGATCAGCACACGTTTGGGGTTTGCTGAAACTATGAGAGATAAAATTACCAATGGCACTGATCTTGTAGAATGTCTTGTGCCGCTACTGCCGCTGCCAAAGGAAAGCCGTCTAAATTTTGCTAAGAGTGAGCGCTCTAAAATTAAAGATGGCGGCGAGTTATGGAGAGTGCTCGCGCAATTGGATGAAAGTGACCGTAAGGATTTTATTACCCCCGAAATGCGAGCCATTATTAATGATGATCAAGGACTTGTTAACGTCGTTAGACAATTGTCCATAAGCCCAGGGGTATGTAAAGATTTTATAATGCTAGAAGATATAAAAAACAAAATTCAAAATGGTAATCAATTAGCAGGAGTGCTGGGTGTAATATTAGATGAAATGGACTGTCAATTCATCGCAGACGCCCTAAAAGATAAAATTAAAAACGGACTTGAATTGGCTAATGTACTTGGTAAATTACCCGAAAGATTTCGTGAGGCTTTTGCTAGAGAAATGGCCGCTTTAATCAGCGAAGGCGAGCAGTTAGCACGCGTACTTGAAAAATTAAAAAATGACGGTGATGTTCGTAAAAATTTTGCAAATGAATTTAAAACTAAAATTGCTAATGGACACGAACTGGCGTTAGTGCTGGATACCTTAAGGGACGATGATCACCTAGATTTTGCAAGAGAGCTAAGCGCAAAAATTACCAATGGCGCCGAGCTGGCAGAGGTGCTTTATGTATTAAAAGGAAATGATCGTTTAACTTTTACACGCGAACTACAAGCAAAAATTAATAATGCCGCTCAACTGAGAGAAGTGCTTTTTACATTAGAAAAAACTGATGATCGTAGAATTTTTGCAAGAGAGCTAAGCGCAAAAATTACCAATGGCGCCGAGCTGGCAGGGGTGCTTTATGCATTAAAAGGAAAGGATCGTTTAAGTTTTGCAACAGCACTAGAAAGTAAAATTGGCAATGGATACGAATTGGCGTGCGTGCTCGCAACATTAACCACATACGAAGACCGTTCGCTTTTTATTCTTGATAAAAAATTGCTTATCGATAGTGGAGGTCAACTGGCTGAAGTGCTTAAGGAACTACGGCAGGATGAGCGTATAGCGCTTGCCAAAGAAATGAAGGATAGAATTAGGAGTAGTGATCAATTAATACAAGTTCTTGGACAACTAAGTTTCGAAGTAGAATTAACAATAGACCTCATAGAATTTATTTATGACTGCAGTCATTGTTTTGCAAGTTATCAGGAGTTAACAAGCGTTTTTGAAAAAATTAAAGCTTTTTTGCCTGAAAGATATAACAGAGAACTAGACAAAAAGTTAATTATGGCAAGATGTACACCCGCAGTAAAAATCGGTTATGAAGTAGCAACCCAGAAATGGGATCTTAAATTTTTTCTAAGTCCACTAGTACAACAACAGATGAGTTTAGGATTATTAGATGCGAATTTATTTTTATTTGCAGCAGCAGTGCGCACGGATATTGATTTTGGTTTTTTCTTAAGTCACCCAGGCTGTTCAGCGATTGCGGTGAATGAAGCGGGTCATTTTTTACAAGAGGTAGTAGAAAAAAGTGAATTACCCGCTGCGCTTAGAGCCGAGCGAATAGCACAAATTAAAGCAGCACAAGAAGCGGTGAGAGCAGGACAGGCTGGAAAATATCTAGGTATTAACTTAGGTGGGTTAGAAAGGTTAAGCTTAAAGTTTAGCAAGGAATTGCCCGATATAAGAGAAGAAATAAGCTGGTCAAGGAGTGTTGTGGGAGTTAAACCTGCTGCGATCAAACGTTTTTGTCAATTAGTTGCTTGGCTTAAGGCGCAGAAATGTTTAGAACCATACCAAGAACAGTTAAGGGCTCTTGAAATTAATGAAGCTTTCAGAACAGAAAAACTATTTGAGCCGATATTAGCGGATTTAGAAACATTTGCAGAAACATTAAATCAGTATTTAGAGAGACGAAAAACGGTAGGAAGGGAAGTAACAATTGCATTAGGGCCGGATGTAAAAGCGGGTATGGATCAACTTGATGCCTGTGCTGAAGGGGTGCAGTATGCGCTAACGATGATGACGCAAGCGTTAAACCCTAAAGCGGCTTTATTAATGGCAATAAGTACCGGTATTGATGGGTCAGGGCATGCGTTAATTAGCGCGACGGGGATAGGAAAGGGAATGGAAGTACACATATCCACAGATAAAATAAGCTTGATGATGGGAATGCATACGCAATTAAGCTATGATCCGCATCGTTTATCACTACCTGAAAGAACAATAAGCATGTTAGCGCAGCATGCAAGCGGTAAGTTATTAGCAGAGCATTTGATCATAGGGGCGAGGCCGGTTTTGGAAGCGCCAAGCTTATTGCGTAAAGAAGGAAAAATGACAGGAGAAATTGCCGAGGCGCTGAGTCGGGATTGGTTTAGTTTACATACAGCAGGCTTGGTGGAATTTTGTGAAGGAGCAGATAAGAGATGGTTAGCAGTATTAGCTTTTATAAGTAAGTCGGATAAAGAAGAAATATCAAAATTAATAGAAAGTTATGATGGTAGTACAGAAGTAAGCATAAATTTGGCGTTTAAGGCAGAAGAAGAATTAGAGTCAGAAATAGAAAGAAAATACTGTGCGGAGTTATACAAAAGAGGCATATTAACATTAACCCCTGAAGAAATGTTAAAGCAGTTAAACGATATTTGGCATTTATTGATCACGGCGCCAAGTGATTATAGTAAAGAAGCTAAAGAATTATGGATAAAATTATTTGCGGCCCCCAATGGTTTAGCATGGATCAAATGGGCAATAGAGCTGCATGCTAGTGAACATGAGCTGATGAAGCTAGAAAGCTTTTTATATACACCGGCGCATACAGATAAAAATTTATTTAGAGCGCTAGCGACTAATTTGTTTTTAGCGGGATGGATGATGGGTCAAGAAATGAGTATGGTTATAAACAAAGAAGAAGATACATGCGAAATAAAATTTGAAGCATCGCCATCATTGCTAAAGTCTATTCTTACCAAGTTAACTGAGGATGAAAAGCGCTATCAAGAAGAACTTGAAAAGATTTTTGTATCGCGAGGCAATCTCATATTTTGGCTTCAAGAATTTCATAAAGATATTGGAAGTAGGGATGTTAGAAGTAGAGAACTTTTATTTAATAATATAATCAGTTTTTTTTGTGCGAGCCAAAAAAAACCTGAGCAATATGAGAATATTTTGCAATTATTACATGATATGAGCTGTAGGGGTAATACGGAACAGAGAGCAGTAGCGCAAAGTTTTTTAGTGGAGCGTTGTAAGGCGCAAAGAGAGTTGAAGTTATGGGATTGTTATTGGATAACAGCATGCTATGTTCAGGAATTGAAATTAGATTTTAAAGACCATGATTTATTGTTGAGCTTAGTCAATCCAGAAAATGCGCGAGCTGCATTATATCTTGCAGGGGTGCACAAATTACCTTTGTTGTCTGAATTAGAGGAAGCGAAGACGGAAAAGTTGATCAGTGAAGCAGAGTTCACAACAATCAAAGCAACATTAGCGAGTGAAGAAATCTATTCAGCATCTGATACTGTTGAGTGTAAGGGTGCGGGAGCGGGTGCCGGAGCGGGTGCGGGGGCAAGCATAGCAGTTGCTTTTCGGGGATATGATCCAAGCACCTACCGAGGAGCCGGAGCAGGCGCCGGTGCTGGTGCAGGTTCAAGGTAATCTTAAATTTTCACTGTTTGTTCCAAAATACAAATTAGTATATTGACCTCAAAAAGAGGTTAGCGTATTATTGGCAGCTCTTGCTGGATGGGTTCCCGAGCGGTCAAAGGGAGCAGACTGTAAATCTGCCGGCTCAGCCTTCGAAGGTTCGAATCCTTCCCCATCCACCAGCCTTCGCGCCTTTGGCGCTTCGGCTTGGCGAGCCAGCCTTAACTCTGGTATGACCAGCCTTAACTCTGGTATGACCAGCCTTAACTCTGGTATGAAAGCAATAAATAGCTAAGCACGCCGCAGCAAGAATATAGTAGCAAACGGCAAGTATAAGGTAAGCACGCCACACCGAGAGCAGGGGCGGGCATGCCGCGCCGAAGCGCCAAAAGCGCGAAGGCGGGTGTAGTTTAATGGTAGAACTTCAGCCTTCCAAGCTGATCGCGCGGGTTCGATTCCCGCCACCCGCTCCATTTTTTAGAAGTTTGAACTTTTTTGTTTTAAACAAAAAAATAATACCTGCTTACATAGCTCAGTCGGTAGAGCACTTTCTTGGTAAGGAAGAGGTCACCGGTTCGATTCCGGTTGTGAGCACCAGTTTTAAAGCGTATGATAATAAAATTTTCTACGCAGCGCCCACTTTGCGGGGCATACATTAAAAATAGGAGTTAATCATGGCAAAAGAGAAGTTTGAACGAACCAAGCCGCACGTCAACGTAGGTACGATAGGACACGTAGACCATGGCAAGACGACGCTAA
>JAGVKT010000086.1 GCA_020050355.1 Gammaproteobacteria bacterium
TAAATTAAGTCTCCAGCTCCTCCATCGTTATTCAACAACATCATATACAAAGGATGGGGAGAACGTCTTACCATTTTCTCCGGACAGTAGTGTAGCAAGGCTACGCCCCTACAGCATGGCCTTTATGCTTCGGGAACAAATAGTGAAAACTTAACGCTAAGTGAAAAACTCGCATTTTCAATTGGTTTTGGTATAGATAAAATCAAAAACTCTATGGCCTTGGGCGAGGCCTTTTTGTTCGAATTTGGTTTGCGGGCGATCGCCGCGTTCGATGCTGGTTTTTTTTAAATTGGGCGCTTGGGCAAAAACGCGTTCAATATGGTGGGCGTAATCTGCCCAGTCCGTGGCGAGGTGGATGTATCCTTGGGGTTTGAGTTTTTGCGTGAGTAAGCGTACAAATTCTGGTTGAAGCAGTCGACGTTTGTGATGTCGTTGTTTTGGCCAAGGGTCAGGGAAAAAAATATTGACGCGAGCCAGCGATTGATCAGGGCATTGCTGTTCTAAGGCCAGGGTTGCATCTCCTTGGATAATATGAAGATTGTTGAGATGGTGTTTATGAATTAAATTTAATAGCGTGCCGATGCCGGGAGGATGCACTTCAATACCAATAAAATTTAGATGCGGATATTGTTGCGCATGTTGTAATAGCGCTGCACCCATGCCAAAGCCAATTTCTACTACCAATTCTTGGGAGGTGCTAAATAGCTGTTCGAAGGAAGTTTTTGCGGTTTGCTTACTGGCGTAGTATGCGAAGAGTTCGGTTAATGCTTCTTGTTGGGCGCGAGAGATTCGGCCTTGTCGAATCACATAGCTTTTAATTTGACGTAAAGGTGTAAGTGCAGACATGTAACTTTCGACTAGTGAATAGTTTCGCCATTGGTTAAGAGTGCGGTCAATACCCGACACAGGATTTCATAGCCCTTGTTTTTGCCATATTGTTGTTCAAAAGTTTCTGCGAGTTCAACGACCCAAGAGGCTCGGGTTACTTCTACACTCCCTTCGAGCCAAATGGTGGCTTCCTGGAGATAAACCGATAAAGGGCCATCCTCTACGGCATTATGGCGCATAATTACGTCATGAGCCTTAGAAATGTCCTGTTCCATGGTGGGCCATTCTTCAAGCGTTAACTGTGCAGTAGGGCGGATCTGATTTTTTTCTATTTTCATAACTTGTTTATTATAGCTTTTTTTCGGCTAAATTTCCAGAACTTTGTTACAATAATCACTGGGTCAACAACAGGATTTTTCAAGTGGGTCAGTTAATATTAGCAGATTTCGAGTTAGATTTATCTACGCTCTTAGCAAGGCTGGACGCAAAGCTGGATGAGGGTCTTGCCTTAGTTAGGTATTTACGTACTCAAGCACAGCCGACCTTTGCAAATTTGATTTTGCCGCTGTCTAATTTTAATGCGGAACTGTCTGAATTTTGGTCGCCAGTGGCGCATTTAAACAATGTTGCTGATAATGAAGATTTACGGGTTGTTTATGAGCAAGGTGCGTTAAAATTGCGTAATTTTTCTGTGACTGTTGGGCAAGATCAGGCGTTATATCAAGCGTATCTTACCCTACAGCAAGGTGCAGAATTTGCACAGCTTTCAGTGACCCAACAAAAACTAATTAACGATGCAATTATCGATTTTCAGCGTTCGGGTGTGGGGTTATCTGCAAGTGCACGCGAAATTTTTAAGCGTTATGAACAAGAATTGGTATTGGCAACTACGAAATTTGAACATAATCTTATCGATGCTGTTAAGGCTTGGCATTATGACACGCTGAAGTTAGAGGAATTTTCTGGTGTGCCTGAGACGGTATTAGTGCAAGCAAAGAAAAAAGCAAAACAAGCTGGTGTTGCCGGTTATCGCTTTGGCATTGATGCGCCCACTTATCTTACGGTAGTCGGATATGCTGAACAAGCATCGATGCGTGAACTTTTTTATCGTGCTTATGTAACTCGCGCATCTTCATTGGCGAATGAGCAATTTGATAATTCTCAATCGATGTTAGACATTGTAAATTTACGCGCACGACAAGCAACGTTGTTGGGTTATCCGCATTATGCTGATTATGCCTTGGTCAAGCGCATGGCAAAGCGTCCGCAGGTGGTTTTGGAATTTTTATATGACTTAGCACAGCGTGCGCGTCCTAAAGCTTTGGAAGATTGGCAAGAATTGCAAGAATTTGCACAGCAGGTGGGTGGGCCAAGTTCTTTGCAAGCTTGGGATATTGCTTATTTTAGTGAGCGTCTCAAACAACAAAAATTAGGATTTACTGAAGAAGCGTTGCGGCCTTATTTTCCTTTAGCACAAGTGTGGCAAGGCTTGTTAGCTTTGGTGAGCACTCTTTTTGGTATTCATTTTAAAGAGCGGCCTATTAAAGCTTGGGATCCGCAGGTGCAATTTTTAGAAGTTTATGATGCAGCAGGATTAGTAGGTGGTATTTATGTGGATTTGTATGCTCGTGATCATAAGCGTGCTGGTGCTTGGATGGATGAATGCAAGGCTTTGCGTGTTTTGCAGGATGGTCAGGTGCAGCGGCCTTTGGCTTTTTTAAATGCTAATTTTTTGCCACCGCGTGAAGGGGAGCCTGCTTATCTTACGCATGATGAGGTGCTTACTTTGTTTCATGAGCTTGGGCATGTATTACAACATGTGTTGACTAAGATTTCTTTGCATGAGGTGGGTGGAATTCAAGGAATTCCCTGGGATGCGGTAGAGTTGCCAAGTCAATTTATGGAAAATTTTTGTTATGAGCCCGAAATTTTAAAAAAATTAACGCGCCATCAAGAAACGGGGCAACCCTTAGAAGATCATTTAATTCAAGCTTTGCGTGCGAGTCGTACCTTTCAAAGTGGGCTTATGATGTTGCGGCAAATTGAATTTGCGCTTTTTGATATGCAGCTTTATCTGCAAGGTATGCTTACTGATGTGGCGCAAATTCAGGCGCTTTTAGATCGTGTGCGCCAAGAAGTAGCAGTGATTATTCCACCGGAATTTAATCGCTTTCAATATGGGTTTAGTCATATTTTTTCTGGGGGGTATGCTGCGGGTTATTATAGTTATAAATGGGCCGAGTTATTGTCATCAGATGCTTTTTCACGTTTTGAAGAGGAAGGTATTTTGAATCCACGTGTTGGGGAGGATTTTAGAAATACGATTTTAGCTCAAGGAGGTAGTCGTGATGCTGCTGATATTTTCGTTGACTTTCGTGGTCGAGCACCTAAAATTGATGCTTTACTTAAACACAGCGGGATTGCGCCATGAAGCCTAAAATACAATTAAAAATTGTCAACAAAGAATTTATCACTGCTTTTGGTTTGCCGCATTATGCTACGCAGGGTTCAGCAGGTTTAGATTTGCGTGCCGCAGTTGAAAATACGCTAGAGATTCAGCCGGGTGCAACGGTGTTAATTCCTACAGGTTTGGCTATTCATCTTGCTGATCCTGGCTATGCTGCGCTTATTTTGCCACGCTCGGGGCTAGGACATAAACATGGTATCGTGCTTGGAAATTTAGTGGGGCTTATTGATTCAGATTATCAAGGTGAGCTTATGGTTTCTTGTTGGAATCGTGGGCAAAATTCTTTTAAAATCGAGCGTGGCGATCGCATTGCGCAAATGGTGATTGTACCGGTGCAGCAGATTGAATGGGAAGAAGTCGCTGAGTTTGATGCTTCGCGGCGTTCAAGTGGTGGTTTTGGTTCAACAGGAATATAATTTTTATGTATCAAGTCGCAGTTGATAAAGTACCCAAACAAATTTTTCGAACTTATGATATTCGCGGTAATACCCTTACCGATTTAAGTGCTGAGATAGTGCATGATATTGGTGTTGCTTTGGGTAGTGAGGCTTTAGATCAAGGCGTTGATACTATTGTTGTTGCGCGTGATGGGCGTTTGTCTGGTCCGCAGCTTTTTACAGCGTTAACCACAGGATTGTTAGCGACGGGCGTTAATCTTGTAGATATCGGTATGGTCCCCACGCCTTTACTTTATTTTGCGGCACAACATTTGGGTTTTAATTCGGGTGTTATGTTAACGGGTAGTCATAATCCTAAAGATGATAATGGCATTAAAAGTTTGTTGAATGGTAAAACTTTATCGATGGATAAAGTACAAAATTTATTGATACGCATCCAACAACGTCGTGCTCGAAGTGGTCAAGGTAAGCTTACGCATTATACTGGTATTATTGATGATTATATTCAAGATGTAACCCGGCGTGTTCAACTTAAAAAACCCTTAAAAGTAGTTGTTGATTGTGGTAATGGTGTTACTGGCGTAGTGGCACCACGCCTTTATCAGGCGTTGGGATGTACGGTGACCGGACTTTTTTGTGAGGTAGATGGTCATTTTCCTAATCACCATCCGGATCCAGCAAAGCCTAAAAATTTAGAAGTATTAATTGCTACCGTTAAAGAACAGCGCGCAGATATTGGTTTAGCATTTGATGGTGATGGTGATCGTTTAGGTGTGGTCACCTCCGCGGGTGATATTATTTATCCTGATCGACAATTGATGTTGTTTGCGCAAGATTTATTAATGCGACACCCAAGTGCTAAAATTATTTTTGATGTGAAGTGTTCTAAAAATTTAGCAAAAGTAATTGAAGCCGCCGGTGGCAAAGGGATTATGTCACGTACTGGGCATTCATTGGTGAAGCAGCGGATGTATGATGAAGATGCGCCACTTGCCGGAGAAATGAGTGGGCATATTTTTTTCCGAGAAAATTGGTATGGCTTTGATGATGGTTTATATGCAGGTACGCGCTTATTAGAAATTATTGCTCGGCAAGATATTGGGAGCGCAGCGTTGTTTGCAAAGATTCCTGATAGTGTCAGTACGCCTGAACTTAATGTTGCTATTCCTGAGCAAGAAAAATATGCTTTTATCGATGATTTGATTGCACACGCGCATTTTTCAGGTGCAAAAATTATTACGATTGATGGCTTACGTATTGAATTTCCCCATGCTTGGGGTTTGGTACGTGCCTCTAATACAACGCCAATGTTGACTTTACGTTTTGAGGCAGATGATGAGCAGGCGTTGACAGAAATAAAAAAAATCTTTCGGGAATTCTTGTTGCAACAAAAGCCTACTTTGGTTATTGATTTTTAGAAAAGTCATGCCTTGCCCTAGGTTGCAGATTTTCTGCGATGTCGGTAAGATGAGAGCGTTGAAAATTCTTAGCTTGCAGGCATGAAGCGATTTACTTTTTTTTATTTGTTATTAATTTTTTTGGGCATGAGTGTTATGCCTGTCGATGCTGCTTTAGCGCCTGCAATTTCAAGTATATTAAGTGCACAGCCCAATGATATGCAAATAGGCGTTTATATTAAAGATCTTGATAGTGAGCAAGTGCTTTATGATGCTAACGGCGCTCGCCCGATGACGCCGGCGAGCAATACTAAAGTATTTACGGCGGCGGCAGCTTATTTATATCTTGGGCCTGATTATCATTATGTCACTCAAGTTGCTACGGCAGTGCCAGTGACGAAAGTGATGTTAGGCAATATTTATATCGATTTTAGTGGCGATCCAACATTAACGTCGGCGGATATTTATGCTTTGATTGCGGCGCTCAAGCAACAGGGTGTGTTGCAAGTGCGTGGTAATGTGGTCATTGATGATAGTGTTTTTAGTGGGCCTGCTTATGGCTTGGGTTGGGCGCCTGGTAATTTAGCTTATTGTTATGCTGCGCCCGTCAATGGTGCCATTATTAATAATAACTGTATGGCTTTGCATATTGTTAAAGCGCGACGTCAGCAAGTACCTTTTATTAAGCAGTATACCACGCGCTTTCCAGTGGTTAATGAATTAAAGTTGGCGCATACAAATTTGCATAGCTGTTCATTCCAACCTTTAATCACTGCGAAGAATAATATTGTTTTACAAGGATGTTTACCGCCGCGTGGACATTGGAATATTAATTTTGCTATTAAAGATTCAAATGAATATGCGCGCCAAGTGCTAGCAAGTGCTTTTGCGCATGCAGGAATTCGTGTTCGTGGTAAATTTATTACCGGTACTACCCCGGCAGCTGCTAAGCCAATCGTGGCGCATAATTCTAATAACCTACAAACGATTTTAAGTTATATGTTGAAGCATTCTGATAATGTTTATGCCGGTGCTGTGGGTAAAACTTTGGGAAATGTTTATTATAGTATTGGCAGTTATAAGAGCGGTGTTAATGCGATTAATGCTATTTTGACGGCGCATTTAGGGGTTGATTTTAAACCTGTTTATTTAGAAGACAGTTCTGGTATGTCGGCCTATAATTTAATTGCACCGCAACAATTGGTGCAAGTCTTGGATTATATGTATCATCAGTCGATTGCGAATGTGTTTATGAACAGTTTAGCAATTGGGGGGCAGCAGGGTACGCTCGCCTCTCGTTTAAACCAATGGCCTTTGTTAGGGCATGTTTTTGCTAAGACGGGTACTATTGATGGCGTTTCAACGCTGTCAGGTTATGTAGCGATTCCTGGTCATTCTGTTGTCGCTTTTGCCATCATGATGAATGGCTATCAAGGTGGTCCCGCACATGCACGTTATCTTCAGGATCAAATTGTTCAGGCGATTGCTGAGAATACTTGATGAATGAACGTTTGCGCATTTTGAAGTGCGTTTTTTAGAGCATAAATTCTGATGTGAGAAAAAACGTTTAATGATTGCGTAGTAACGCTTCTAGGCTTTCACGTGGTAGACCTGTAACTGCTTCGACAAAATCAATATCTGCGCCTCTGGCTAACATGTTTTTAGCAATTTTTGCAATTTCGAGCAACTCTTTATGCTTGCCTTGTTTTAGACCCTGTGCCAATCCTTGTTCTAGTCCTTGCTCTAATCCTTGTTCTATACCTGAAAGCTTACCGCGCTCAAACCCTTTTTGCTCTAAACGTTCTCCTAATGTCATGATATTTTCCTCCGATAAGGCTGCATTTAATGCCTTTAAAAAATCTTCATCTGCATCAATCATGGTGATGAGGTATTTTAGCACATCTGTACGAATTTCACCATGCGCTCGCTGCAGGCCTTGTGCCATCGCTCCTATAAAATGATCATACGTGCTATCAAAAATATGCTTAAAGGCAAGCTCTGCTGCGGCAATCTGCGAATGCTCTAAAAGTTCAGTATCACTGTGCTGGCTTAAATCTATAAAATTAGGATTAAATAAAAACTTCTCGGCTTCATAATCTTTATTAAACATACCCCAAATATTTTTAGCATGTACGTACGGCGTTTTGCCGTGACAGTAAATGACCGAATACACTTCGGGCAAAGCTTTACCTTTATGCATTTTGGCATATTCATATAAAGCCCCCAAAATATAAATGCCCGTGCGTAATGGGATCAATGGATCAGGCGTGGATTGATGTTCTACATGCAGGAAAATCAATAAAGGTTCTTTCGTAGCTTTTTTATGGACCATATAAGTCAAGTCGCCAATATTCTGTACCAATTTAAATTTCTGGGCATCAAGTTGGAAGATTTCTCGAATATGTTCGCCAGAGATTTTAAAGATTTTAGATGTCTCCCAATCGATGGATTTAAAAACTTGAGGGGACAAATATTGTTTAAAAAAGCCTATGAAAAAGTCAGGGTGTTGCATTAACTTTTTAAAAGTGTGGTCATGGGAGTAATTCATTTTGTTCGATTTAAAAGCAGATCAAATAAAAACCAATTTAACAGTGTCTGATCATAAATGCAACTGTGTTTTATTCGTTCTTTAACTATGTCTAAAATAATTCACAATGAGAATCTTCTTGTAAAAATCGACGCATTTTGAAATAATTTTAAATTCAATCTAACAGGAGTTTTTTTATGTCCTTTACTTTACCGTCATTGCCTTATGAAAAAAATGCCCTTGAGCCCCATATTTCTCAGGAGACTTTAGAATATCATTATGGTAAGCACCATCAGGCTTACGTTACGAATCTTAATAATTTAGTTAAAGGTACGGAGTTTGAAAAAGCAAGTTTAGAAGATGTGATTAAAAAATCTTCTGGAGGTATTTTTAATAATGCCGCGCAGGTTTGGAATCATACTTTTTATTGGCATTGCCTGAGTCCGCAAGGGGGTGGCTTGCCACAAGGAAAATTAGCAGAATTGTTGAATAAATATTTTGGTTCTTTTGAAGCTTTTAAAGAAAAATTCACGCAAACTGCATTAACAACCTTTGGTTCCGGTTGGGCATGGTTGGTTAAAAATCAAGATGGCTCATTGGCGCTTGTGAGTACTTCAAATGCACAAACACCGATGACCAGTGGGCAACGAGCCTTGTTGACCTGTGATGTTTGGGAGCATGCTTATTATATCGATTATCGCAATGCACGGCCGAAGTATGTCGAAGCTTTTTGGCAGTTAGTGAATTGGGATTTTGTGCAGCAGTGTTTAGAGGCTTAAAAGAAGATTCTGTATATCTAGGACTTGATCTATGCGACAGGTACCCGTATCTTCATGGCGTTCTGCCATCTTTGCCAGTGTTGGTTCTGGTTTAGAATACTACGCTTTTATTTGTTTTGCTTTGCAAGCGGGGGTATTGAGTCAGCTTTTTTTTAACAATCATCGTTGGGCAGTTTTGGAAACTTTTGCAACCTTTGCGATAGGGACGGTTATCATGCCCTTGGCGGGTTTTTTTTGGGGTAGGGTTGCGGATCAATATGGGCGTAAAGAAGTTTTCTTGATGGCAATTTTATTGATGGTGTTTGCAACCGTTGGTATTGGTTTGTTACCAAGTACGTGGGATGGTTACGGTGTTGGTCTATTATTGGTGTTGCGCTTGTTTCAAGGGGTTGCTCAGGGTGCTGAGTTGCCTGGAGCAATCACTTTTATTTGTGAGCATGCACAAGCGACAAGGCGCGGTTTTTCTATAGGCTTATTATTTTTTGGTGTTGCTCTAGGGGCGGGCTTGGCCACTTTGGTAAATTTTTTGGTGAGCTATTTTTTTACGACAGCGCAAATTTTGGCTTATGCTTGGCGTTTGCCATTTTTATTGGCTTTGGTGTTGGGAATTGTCGGTTATTTGTTGAGACGGCGTGTGGTTGAAACGCCTTTATTTTTACGATATTCAACTCAAGTGCAAGTGCGGCAGTTGGATATGCGTAAGGTCCTGCAAGGTGCAGGTCTTGTTTGGTTTGCAGCGGTGATGGTTTCTTTGGGTTTGTTTTGGCCAACTTTTTTGACGTATTATTTACATTTTTCTGCGCATATAGTTTTTTTAGCCATGACTTTGGCTTTTGTAGGTACGGCATTTTTGTTGCCTGTATTTGGTTATTGGAGTGACCGATTAGGACGTAAAAAAATCTATGGTTTAGGATTGTTTTTAGCGTTAGTAAGCTTGTATCCGATGATACGCTTGTTAGCACAGGCTTCAGTTGCATATTTATTTGTGTTTACTTTTTGGTATTATTTATTGATTGTTATTTTGGCGGCGAATTATCCGGTAATGTTAGCAGAGCTTTTTGTCACGCGCGTGCGTTATCAGGCGGTGGCTTTGAGTTATGCTGGTTGCTATGCTGTTGCTGGGTTAGTGCCGGTGTTGGTCAGCGCTTTGATTTTAAAATTTGCCATCTTGTCGGTATTGCTTGTAGTTTTATATGGTTCAGCTTTTATCAGTTTATTGTCTTGGTGTTATTATCAAGAACACGTCGGTGAGCTGCACTAAATTAAAAAGGCCCATATTCGGGCCTTTTTATATTGTTGCTCAAGTTTTAGTTATTTCGATTACCACCAAACATGCCCAGGATTTGGAGCAATGTTAAGAAAATATTTACTAAAGAAACATATAATAACACTGTTGCGGTGATGTAATTGCTTTCGCCGCCGCGTACGATCAGGTTGGTTTGATACATGATAAAACCGCCTGAAATAAACGCAAACACTACGGAGATTGCAAGTTGTAACATGGGGAGCTTAAAGAAAAATACATTCGCTAAGCCCGCAACAAAGGCGATGATGATGCCAACAGTTAAAAAACGTCCCCAATGTGAAAAATCTTTGGTGACATTTAAAGATAGTGCTGATAATGCCAAAAAGATCAAGCCGGTTGAGCCCAAAGCCAGCATGATGAGCTCACTGCCATTAGAAAAATCGTTGATGTACATGTTAAGAATGGGTCCTAAGTACCATCCGATAAAACCGGTATACATAAACGTAATGACGAGCGCGAACGGACTGTTACGCATGGCTTGTAATAAAAAAGGAAAACCAATCATGACAATAAGCATCAACCAAATGTTAACAAAGCCTGCATTTTCGATAACAGAAACCCAAGCTGTTAATGCGCTAAACAGCAAGGTCAACGAGAGTAAAAGATACGTATTGCGCAACACCTTGTTGGTTGCAAGGACGCTGCCGCTCACATCACGGGTATAGACATCATTCATGGAAGGACTCCTTAAAGTTTTTCTGCTCGATTATTATAAAAGAGATTGGTTTAAGAAGCAATTTTTTTGTGGGTGAGCGTTAAGCGCGAATTTAAAACTTGAACGATTTGTAATAATCTTCGCATTTTCAAGTACGATTGGTATATATGTGAATCAAAAGTCGGAGTTAAGGTGATAGCATTCATAACCCCCCGCAGGTGTCATCCTGTGCTAAATCGCTCCGCGATTTCCACAGGATAATGGAATGGACTCCTCGGCTTAGGGATATAAAATATCCTCCGGGATCATCATAAAGATGTCA
>JAGVKT010000031.1 GCA_020050355.1 Gammaproteobacteria bacterium
GCAAGATGTTCAAGCCCAGAACGTGAAGCGTCGCCTACCATTGCGATTTGCACTTCCGCTTGTTCATCAGTAAACCCTGCTTTTATCAAGCGTTGAAAATATTTATGGGAGCTGAAAGTTTCCATTTTTCTAAAGGCTAAAGCCATGAGTAATCCTTAAAGTGATTGTATCATATTTAATCTAAAAAGGAGTGATCAAAAAATAACATGTTGATTATTTTTTGTCAAGGATAAATAATGTTAATTGGGGTTAAAAAAACTAGCCATAATCCATTTAACACCGACATCTTTAAATTTGATTTGTAGGCGTGCATGTTCACCCATGCCTTCTTGCTGCAAGATCATTCCTTCACCAAATTTAGGATGCTGCAGCATTTGCCCAATTTTAAAAGCAGCTTGATACATAGCAGATGAGGGCGTAACGGTATGCGAATTAAAAGCATAACGTGTCGATGGTTCTTTTTGAAAACGAATCGGAGTAAGAATAGCTTTAGGAATTTCAGTTAAAAAGCGTGAGGGCATATGGGGCTTACTTTCAGCATAAAGCCGGCGGTTTTCTGCATAACTCATAAATAATAATTTCATCGCTCGAGTCATGCCCACATAACATAAGCGACGTTCTTCTTCTAGACGTGTCGGATCTTCATCAGCTGCACGCGCAGGAAATAATTCATCTTCAAAACCAACTAAAAACACACAGGGAAATTCTAAGCCTTTAGCAGCGTGTAAGGTCATCATTTGCACAGCTTGGTAATCAGTTGCTCGATCAACACTAGACTCTAATGCGGCATGTGCTAAAAAATCGTTAAGGTGTGGCATTAAGCCTTCTTTTTGTTGTAGATAAGTAAACTCGCCTACAGCGTTAATCAACTCTTCTAAGTTTTCAACGCGGCCTTGATTGATATCATCGCTTTCAGCTTGGTAATGTTCAAGTAAACCACTTTTTTTAATAAGTAATTCCGCTTGTTCCACCAAGCTATGTTCTTTTTGTACAAGGTCCGAGAGCTCTAAAACCAAGTAATAGAATTCTTTTAATGCATTAGCCGCACGCGCACCTAAAATATTTTGTTGTAACTCATCTTTTAAAGCTTGCCAGAGCGAGATTTTTTTTTGTTTCGCATTTTCCCGCAAAAATATCAAACTGCGCTCACCAATACCGCGAGTTGGAAAATTAACAATACGTTCAAAAGCAACATCATCATGCGGATTCATGCTTAAACGTAAATAAGCCAGAGCATTTTTGATTTCAGCGCGATCAAAAAAACGTAAGCCGCCGTACACACGATAAGGAATACGCGCTTGCAATAGTGCTCCTTCAAGCACACGTGATTGCGCATTGGCACGATACAAAATAGCAATATCTTTCAGATCGTAATGCTGTTTTTGTAATTCTTTAATACGATCAGCAACAAAACGTGCTTCATCCAATTCATTAAATGCGCTATAAAGATAAATAGGTTCACCCATCACGCCGTCAGTCCACAGCTCTTTGCCTAAGCGTCCTTGATTATTATCAATAACCGCGTTAGCAGCATTTAAGATATTTTGTGTAGAGCGATAATTTTGTTCTAAGCGAATAATTTTACCAGGAAAGTCTTTTTGTACTTTATGAATGTTTTCAATTTTGGCACCGCGCCAGCCATAGATAGATTGATCATCATCGCCAACGACCATGAGTTTATTATCAGCACCCATAAGCATCTTGAGCCATAGGTATTGCAACGTATTGGTATCTTGAAACTCATCTACAAGCACATGTTGAAAGCGCTGTTGGTAAAGCAAGCGCAATGGGGCCTGATCCCGCAACAGTTCAAAGCTGCGTAATAATAGTTCGGCAAAATCTACGCAACCATTTTGTTGGCACAATAATTCATATTGTTGATAAACTTCTACAAAAGTTTTTTTATAATAGTCGCGCTCATTAATTTTTAACTGAGTGGAGCGCTCAGCACGGTCTTTGTGATGATTAATAAAGTTCTGTAATTTTTGTGGCTCATAATGTTTATCATCAAGATTCATAGTTTTAACAATGCGTTTAACTAGGCGTAATTGATCATCGCTATCAAGCACCACAAAATTTTGTGGCAACTGCGCTGCTTCATAATGAATGCGTAACAACCGATGTGACAGACTGTGAAAAGTACCGAGCCACAAGCCTTCAGCAGGAATATGTAATAAATGTTCAACACGTTCTTTAATTTCTCGAGCGGCTTTATTAGTAAAGGTGACTGCAAGGATCTGATGCGGATGAATGCTTAGTTCTTGTACCAGCCAAGCCATACGGTGCACTAAGACCCGGGTTTTACCCGAGCCCGCGCCTGCTAAAATAAGCAGGTGCTCAGCAGGAGCAGTAACCGCTTCAATTTGTACAGGATTAAGATTTTCAAGCAGTGCTTGTGACATAACCCAAGCTTATTCATAAGGAGCAGTCATTTTAACAGAATTTTAGAGAAATTCGCATTTTGAAGTATAATCAGCAATTAATCTTAATTAAATAGATATTCATGGTACAAAAATGCGGCTACATTGCTATTATTGGTCGACCTAATGTGGGTAAATCAACCTTACTAAATCGGTTTTTAGGCCAAAAAATTAGCATTACCTCTAAAAAACCACAAACCACGCGGCATCAAATTTTAGGAATTAAAACTCTAGGTGATGTGCAAATGATTTTTAGAGACACACCAGGAATTCACACCCAAAATAAAAAAGCATTAAATCGCTATTTAAATAAAGCCGCTCTCACCGGGCTCCATGATATTGATTTAATCCTTTGGGTTGTTGAACCACATTGGACCGATGAAGAAGATTTTATCGCACAAAAACTAACAAGTATTAAAACACCAATTGTTTTAGTGATCAATAAAATAGATCGGCTTGGAAATAGAAATGAACTACTGCCTCGCATAGAGATGTTCAAAGCAAAGTTTCCCGTGAAAGAAGTTGTGCCCATTTCAGCAGAAAAAGAAAGTAATCTTGATACTTTAGTGCAAGTCATTAGTCATTATTTACCAGAGCAAGCTTTTATTTTTTCTGAAGATCAGCTGACTGATAAATCCTTGCGTTTTATGGCAAGCGAGCTGATTCGAGAAAAATTAATGCGCTATTTAGGTGAAGAATTGCCTTATGCAACTACAGTGCAAATCGATTCTTACAAAGAGCAAGAACATCTTGATGAAATTGCCGCAACTATTTTTGTAGAACGTACTTCTCAAAAAGCGATTGTGATCGGTAAGCACGGCGCTAACTTAAAGAAAATGGGTACAGAAGCACGCCTTGATTTAGAGCGTTTAACCGGCAAAAAAGTAATGTTACATTTGTGGGTAAAAGTAAAAGAGCATTGGGCCGATGACGATGCTGCGTTGAAGAGTTTGGGTTATAATAATTAGTTCAAAGCGCCTCATAAATCGAGTATGATAATATACCCATCGTACTTCAAAAGACTGGAATTTTAACAAATAGTTTTGTTGTCTAATAAAGTTTCTGAGGTGAGGAATAGCCGGGTCTATTGCGAACCGAAGAAAGTTTATTA
>JAGVKT010000052.1 GCA_020050355.1 Gammaproteobacteria bacterium
TAATGTTACTGATTGAAAAGTTGCAAAATTATATTTGGAAATAAGCCAATTGTCTTTGATTTTATTGAGTTAAACGAATATTTCAGGGCCGACTATTTATGTTTAATCAATTGTTAAATAATAGAATTTTTTGGTCCGACCCTTATATATATAGATCAATTGTTAAATAATAGAATTTTTTGGTCCGACCCTTATATATATAGTCCTATGTCATTCAACTGATGTCGGGCCAAGGCCCGACCTACGCTTGCTGTTTTAAACTAGGCTTTCAGTGCGACTAATTTCTCCCTGCCATCACACCACCATCAACATTCATGATCTCACCAGTCATCCAACTTGATTTTTCTGACAAAAGGAAGTCGATGGCATCGGCGACATCAGTAGTTTGACCTATTCGGCCAATGGGATGAAAGGTATTAAAATCTTGTAGCGATTCCTCAATTTTACCTTCTTCAATAAATGATTTATAGATAGGAGTTACTACCACTGCTGGTGCTACAGCATTCACTCTTATATGGTGTTCTGCAAGCTCTATAGCTAAATGTTGGGTAAGTGAATGCAGACCCGCCTTTTGCATTGAATAAGCCGAAGACGGTGTGGCCTTAATGGCTTGATTTGCCCACATAGAACCAATATTGACTATCGTTCCGCCACCATTTCTTTTCATATTTTTTGCTACGGCCTGAGTAATAAAAAAGAATGCTTTATTAAGTCCTACCTGAAGATCATAATCTTCTTCCTTATGTTCTAAAAAGCAGATAGGTTTAAAATAACCGGCAGCATTTACAAGAAATTTCACTCTCCGAGTTTCATTATTTATTTTATTTATAAATTGAGAATTCTGTTCTTTGTTATAAAGATCAAGAACCAGAATTTCTACCTTTGAACCAAAACTTTCTATTTCTGCCGCAGCATTTTGAAGTTTTTGTTTATCTCTTCCAATGATTAATATCTCTAGATGATTATTTGAAATCTTTTTGGCTGTTTCAAGGCCTATGCCACTCGAACCCCCAACAATGATGGCTAAATCTTGTTTAAACATTTACTCTCCTGAATAATATAAAACTCTGTCCAATGAAGTATTAAAGATTTACACTATTAAAAAAAGTAAGTACTTTTGGGTTCACTAAGTACTTTATGGTACAACTTATTGAAATGTCTGAAAAAAAATTAATACAAAGAAAAGCACCTAGTAGATCCGCATCGGCAGTTGAGACAATTTATGGCTGTAAATGGTCACTGACTGTCTACTCTCTTTTGAGAGACGGAATCAATCGCCCTGGAGAAATGGTACGAAGTGTAGAAGGCCTTTCAACGAAAGTTTTAAACCAATGCTTAAGGAAGAATCTGGAATTTGGTATCCTGGGCAAAAACACCTTTAATGAAATACCCCCCAGAGTCGAGTATTTTGTAACTCCTTTTGGAGAAAAATTTTTAAAGATTCTAGATCAAATAGAAGCGCTCAATGATCAAATCAAATGATTTAGCTAATATGGTTTGATATCAAACTAAACTGTTCTGAATGGATTCAGTATAAGTACTAATTAATTCTTACACCTAAACGAGATTTAGCAGATCAGCAAGGTCGGGCCTTGGCCCATAGCCGTTAAGCTAAGGAATAATCATTATAATCGTCTGATGAATCGGCGCAAAAAGGAAAAAAGAAATCATTATTATCAATAAGATATTGAAGTGCATAAGACAATATGATCCAATTTGTTTGTCGAGAACAAATAACCCAGAGGTCTTATGCACGTACAAGAATTATTACATGGAATACTATCTAAAGCACTTCCTCATATTCATATTAAACGTATAAAAGCGTTAGTTAACGCAGTTAACTCTCTACTTCATGGGAAAAAACTGTCATTAACCCAGTTAGGTCGAACAATGCGTGGTTCTGCAAAAGAACGTCATTGCATTCGAAAAATGGATAGGCTTTGGCTCTGTTGTGTATGATGACTTATCGGGAACTTGCCAGCAATGTAAAAAGCAATCGTGGCATCTTAGCCTTGCTTGGTACTAAGCCCGATAATCTGACTGCAAAACGTAAAATTAAAAGGGATGCCTTCTTTGAAGACCCCTATTTTTATAATTTGGCGCGCTCGGAGGGATTCGAACCCCCGACACCTTGGTTCGAAGCCTGATGCTCTGGTTTTAAATTCGTTATAAATCAATATCTTGTGAAGCGTCAAATTCACCAGGAACTGCCTAAAACTGCCTATTACAGCATAGTGCAGCCACAGTTGAGACACGCTTTGGTCGCAGAAAAAAATTAATCGTTTGTCTTAAATTAACTTCAATGTGTTATTTCTTATTAGGGTAAAATGATTTTCTTAATGCTAAACTTGGACAACACAGATTTCCGATTTCCAAATTGGAAATTATAGTATAACCCCATTTCTATGGAGCAAGAATTGATAAACTTCTTGAGGACTGTGCTCAAAGGTCAATATTGGCAAAAAACAGCTTGGGTAGTTTAATATTATTAATATGGTTAAGCCATATGTATATTTATGTCCTCAAAAATAAACTGGCTTCTAAAATATTGCCTCAGGTGAAACCTTGCCCCAGTCTTGGTTATCAAGCCATGGAATTACCCCATAATTAGCAAGAAAATAGTGTCAAAGCCAATGGTTGGTAAAATTGGGGGTAGGGGTTTATTAAAGGCTCTGTGGGTTAAAATTGATCAGCGGTTGATTTTTGTTATAATGCCTTTTTGTCCATTTTAAATGGTGTTATGCGGATAATTCAATTTTACCAAAGCAATCATCAGCCAGCCTCTTCTCAATCTGATAATCCTGCAAATAAAAAGGTTGATTCAGAACTTTTTATTTATGGAGGCTCTGGTGTTGGTAAAGGGGAATTGATCAAAGTTGCTCAAGGTGCTGAATTTGATCCCTATCCATCTCCATTAAAAGAAGAACGTACCGATTTAATAGTACCTTATGGAAATCAAGAGGTTAGGTTTAGTGTGTTTCAAAGCCCCGAGCGCGAGAAGGGGGCGGGTCTGGCGTTTTATGGCCAAATAAGACTATTAATTGTGGATATGACCTCCAGGGCATCCCTGGATGAATGCAAAAAGGTTTGGGAATCGTTTGCAACCGGTTATCAATTTGATAAAACTTCAATTTTCCTGGTGGCTACTAAATCTGATTTGACGCAGGAGTATGAGCTGAGCAATGATGAGCTTGTGGCTTATGGAGAAAGCCTGGCAGAGAAACATCGCCAGTTTGCAGGCCTTGCTTTTGTCAGTGCCGCAAATCCTGAATCCGTTCATGGCCTGATGCAGATTATAGCTCAGGAAGCGCTTTGGCATAAAGGATTGGCAGAGCAACCAGTATTTAAAAATTCGCCAGATCCATTTATTGCTTTGGCCAATCAAAGCAATTCCGTTGAACCATCTGTTAAAAGAAAATACTTTATCACATTTTGTGATATCCCTGTTGTAACCTGCATTACAAATGAATTAAGTGCACAAGCTGTATTAAATGATGTTTTAAGTAACAGGGGAAAAAGGAATAAAAAAATACTGATTAAGAGAATGCCAGCGCGAATGGGTTATGCTAATCACCTGGAAGAAACCAGAAATCAGGGATATAGGACGGTACGTACTTTATTTGATTCTGGTGCTGATTTTAATTATTTTGACAGTATCAAAGAAATTCAGGGGTACTGCGCTTCTTTTTTCGCCCAGTTAAAAACGTTCGGACTGTGCATTATCGGTGAGGTAGTTGATGATAATCTGGTTCAGGTTTTTGCTCTGAACTTAATCAGCTTCAAAGAAAAAGTCGAAGATCATCAATATTATCAGAGCATTCTGCCTCTTACT
The DNA here is from genome assembly GCA_020050355.1 of Gammaproteobacteria bacterium. GTDB lineage: Bacteria > Pseudomonadota > Gammaproteobacteria > Francisellales > CACEW01 > CAIQBE01. The sequence continues at coordinate 3,833 of JAGVKT010000052.1, forward strand.
GCAATCGATGAGCAAACTACATTGGGAGAATTAACCCGTACTTGGCGAGAAGCGGTTACTCTTGCCCAGGCGGTGTACCATTTTAATTTGTCGCCCGTAAAAGAACCCTCAAGACAAATGATAGCGGAGCAGGGAGATCAACTGGTTTTACCCTATGTTATTGATGATGGAAGGCGTTCTATCTATAGCCAGCATTTAACGAGTTCAGAAGATGATTTACCTGAATTTAATACGATGTTGGCAATGACTCTTGATAGCATAAAAAATACACCTGTTTTATACGGTGTGGATTATACAACGTATAATCTCATAAACTTTATCCGTTTGAAATTTACCTTGATGACCGGGATGCAGCAGCAGATTCTGGCAAGGACAGCTGATATAGAACTTATTAATAATGCAGATCTCAGGAGTACTCTGATCCAATTGCTGGAATTGATTTACCACATGACTTTTAAGAAAGGTAGAGAAAAGCAATTAGTTATCAGCAGTGAGCATGATGTTTATTCTATATTAAAAAAGGCTAATAGTACTTTGCTATCAGAAAGAATGGCACTTCCTGGATTGGTCAGCGAAAAGAACTTGCGGTATTTGTTAACTGACGAGGCCTCTTTGCATGTCTTGCGTTCATTTGCTATTGATGTTTTGTTTCTTAACAGGGTAAAAGCGGCGAAAATGGTTCATGAACTCAAAGGATTGATTTATTTAAAAGCTTATGTATCCATGCCTCCTACCATCAGCAAGCGTTACCTGGCATTACAAGACAGCCATATAGGCTCCATGTTTTTTACTTTTTTCTACTTAAACCAGTTTAATGTCCCTCAAGTTAACCATGTACAGCTATTAGCGCAACAGGAATTACCCAAGGTATTCCATGCTTACATCGGGCGGAATAAAAGTGAGGTGGGAATCACACGTATGAGCTCTGAAGCAGGGTTTTACCTGGTGATAAGTCCAAAAGACAGTGCTGTTCTTCAGCGAGTTTCAGCGTATATGTTGTTTACTTCAAAGTGGGGGATTCAGTTTGATTTTCCTTCCATGCGTAAGGCTACATTAAAAGAAAGCAATGAGTACTATGGTCCTTTAGCGCCCCAATACCAACATAATGCGGAGCAACTGTTATTCCAGCAACGTCTGGCATTTAATAAAGAGGACATTCTTGATGCTTTGATCTTTTTACTGCATCATCATTTTATACCCGATCAAGAGCCTGGTTATTCACAAGGTTATTTTTGTAGCTGGATAGTTTTGTTGCTTTATCAGGCTGCGTATTTTGATGTCTTGCTGAGAAACGACCTTGAGCTTAACAAACCTGAGATTACCAACTTAGAAGGGTGTAAACATTATGCTTTAGGTTTTTTTGCCCGGAAAGGCGAAAGGGATTTTATCAATGCTCTACCACAAGGCTTAAGGATATCTGCAAAAACTACAGCACCTTTTACTCTGGCTCACTCCTTAATTCAAGATAAGAAACATTTCAGTACAGATGGTTATTTCGTTAAATCGCCAGAGCTTTGAGACTATGGATATTTATATTTTTATCAGAAAAAGAAATGAAAGAGTCTATAAATTTGCGGTGTATGCAAAAAATAAAGAAAATGCGGTGTTTCATATGCAGCAAATGCATCGTTTGTTTGTTGAGCAGTATTCAAAACTGGAACAAGCTAAACTGGATGCTTCTTTTAATGAGTCTTCAGAGAATCAGGCGAGTTGGCAAACCGTTGTTGAAGAAGCTGAAACACTTTCAGATTATATTTTTGATTTTGGTAGTGAAGAATTAAAGTGTCTGGAAAATCAATTTAATGACTATCTTGGTCGACGTTTGGGCGAGCCCTGGTGCATGTTTACGGTTTTTGATGCAGAAATGAAACAGGAATTATGTCATTTTCAATTACCATCAACCGAATTCAATACATATCCCGAACAAGTGAAAAAGGACATAAAGCACTATGAAGAAACTAATAGCATTGCAATACCTGCTATAGAACATTTTGTCACTGACTTTTTTAAATTAAATCCCAGAAATAAAGAATTACACGATATTATGAAATTGGTACGAGATCGCAAGCATTTAAATGAGGTGTACCAGTTAGATAAAATTGACAGATATCTATTGAGTGAGGAATCAAAGATTCTGCTCGAGCTTCCGCAACAATTTATTGATGAGTGTGTCAGAAAATATGCAGATGCTATTGCTGCAGATCCATTGTTTGATCAATTTATACTGAACTTGCGCCAAAAGCCCACCTATGTTGCCGTTGAGCAGGCAGCCAAGCATCAACTGGACAGAAAAACACGCTTAACACCCTTGATGTATGCAGTTGATCGGAGAACAGTCTGGGGGAAGAGTACTGAAGAAGCAAAGATGTACGCATTAAAATCCTCCCGGTTGCTACTTGAAGCAGGTGCTGATGTTGGTGCGCGAGATTGTTGGGGACGGACGCCATTAATGTATGTAGTGCTGGGTAAATACTCTTTGGACAGGTGCCAGCAAACTATGCCAGGAAGGGAACAGGTAGCGCGCTTATTACTTGAATACGGTGCTGATCCAGGAGTAAGGGATAAGCTGGGATCATCTGTCATTGATCATTATATCGCTGAATGTGGTGAGCATCACCCGGTGGTTTCTTTGTTGCGACGTGCAATAGAGTTACGGGATTTGGCTATAGTATTTGACAACAGTTCATCTGAAGAGCCAAATTCTCATCTTGCGGATCATTTGGATAAAGCCGAGTTAATGCAATTTATCTTTTTTGTTGCCCATGAATTTAAATCTCATCCTGAGAAATTGCAGCAGTTTCCTTATGAATCCATGATGTATCTCCATAGAAAGATAGACGAGATAAAAAAGAGTGAATATTTTGCTGGTTTGGAAAACGAAACCCAGCAGCATTTTCTGTCATTATTCGTTCGATCTCCTTATCCGCATTTTTTAAAAGATATACCCATTAAGGTTATTAAGGTTAATGATTTATCAGAAGGTAATGGAGCGAATGCGGCGAGGCTTTCGATAAGCGATAAGGCAGAGTTGAATTTAAGGAATCATTTGTTTTTGTTGGGGGCAAGCCAGCGGGATTGCAAGGTTACCGAAAAGGATCTGGATGAACATTTGAGTCGGTATAAGATATAAAGAGGAACGGTTGTTCTGCACACCCTCCCCCGGGGGAGAAGGCGCATGCAATAGATTACATCAGAGAAAAAGTGACAGTCTTGTTTCTTTGGTTTAACTTAAGCTCTTCCTGTAGTGTTATAAGCCATTCACGATTTGCGATAGCGTTCTGTTGTGTTTCAGGATCCATTGTTCCATCAAAAGTCATTATATGAGCCAAATGTTCTGAATTATGGCATTCCTGATAAAAAATTTTTCCAGCCTCAGGATGATTGTTAATTCCATTAAGCACAGTGCGTAAATTAGGATGAGCGCCTATACAAGTAGCAAGACGTTTGAGATAGGATTTTTCTTTCCAATCATACCATGATAAATCAAGTACTTTCAGGCTTTGGTTATTTTCCAAATAATTGAGACAGTCGTCATATTCGCTTTCTAAAGTAAATCGTACTCCCGAATACGATAAATAGGAGAGTATTTGGCCATTTTTTTGCGCTTTATTTAAGGCTTTAAACAGCTGATTCAGCCTGCTTTGCTGATCTTTTGTACCAGTAAATTTATCACTGCATTTACGCAGGAATAATCGTTCCAGGGATTTGTTTTTTGCTAGGGCAGTACATAATTGTGCAAATTCCTGATCGCTTATTCCAGCCAGTGATGCTAAGCCAAGAAAAGCCAGATTGAGTTCTTTGATTTCATTGTCTTCAAGTTTCTGCAGAATAGCAGGTAAATCAAAAGGAATGTATTTACGGTAAAGAGCCAGCAGATTACCACCGTTATGAGCATCATTATTGGTATAGTGCCAGCCTTCGAGGAACAGGTTATTAGCATTAGGACCAATCCAGCGTTTGAACAAGGTTGTTACTTCCATTGCAGTCAGTTTATCCAGATCGATTTCCAATTCTTTAATCAACAATGCTGGATCAACAGTTTGGTATTGTGCGGGAATTGTAGCGTTGTATTTTTTAGCCAAAGAGAGATTCAGTCCAAGACCTAGACGAATGTTCAGTGAGAGCAGCTTTAATTCCGTTTCCAGATTCTTGAATGCTCCATGGGATAATGCATTGTCAAAAATATCATAACAGTATTTGATCTGTGTTTCTGCTAAAGCCAAGTCTTCAAGTGCTTCAGTCGTCTGACGCAAACGCGTTTTGGCGGAGGTTCTTTCCAGGAGGACAATTAATCCTTCAATAGGTGCAAACTGAGTGTAATTTACCTGGTGCAAGCAGTTCAGCGCCTGTAAAGAGTCCTCCTTTTTAATAGTGACTGGATCGCCTTGTGCATCAAAGTCATCATAATCCTGACAGTTAGAAAATTGGCGACCTAATTTGTTATAGGCAATAGCCATTTCCAGATGAAGTACTTGTTTTAAAGAGGATAAACGTTGGGTAATTACTTTATTGTCCGAATGTTTTTCTATAAATGAAAAACATTCGCGCAGCTGATTAATGGCAAATTCAGGTATTACCTGTGCTCTGGCCAAATGAATGTTTGCCAATAATTGCAAATAAGTATGAAGCGCGCTTTTGTCAGATATTTTCTTCGCATTTTGAATAAAGGAAGTGAGGTACAGTTGTGCCTCTTCATAATTACCTGAAATCACATACAAACCACCAAGAACAACTTGTGCACTTAACTTTTGGTAGGCGGTGAGACCAGTGAGTTCTACGTAAGAGCGCAGTGCTTTAATTGCCATATGGTATTCACCCAGATAATAAGCTTGATGTGCCAGTTGCAACTGCTGTTCTGGGGTTATTTCCAGAGAGGTGAATTTGGTATCCAATGGCCTGATGTTAATGCCTCGGTCGAGCAACTCCTGTTTTGTCAGTAATTGAACATTATTTTGTTGTGCTATCTCAACAAGCTGATCTATTTGATGGTAATTGAAATCACCTGGCTCGGGTTTTACTATAGCGAGACACCGACTTTTGTCTTTCATGTTCATGGGCATGAAAATTTGAGTGCCGCCGCCATCACACCAGACCTTTTTTCCTGTCTGTGACCAGAAATCCGTTACTGGGCTTGCTATGGATACAGCAACAGGACTGGAGAGCTCATCAATTACTATTAATTCAGCATGCACACGGTCTATCGATTGTGTAGGATCGTTTGGATCGCTGATTTGATCGGCTATGCCTAGTTCACTGGGTTTAAAGTGAATTTCATCGGTAGCATATTCGCCAAGCCATCCTTTAGGACGCAGATATTTGAAAATCCGACTGCCTACGGGAATTCGCATAAAATGAATCGGCTTCCTGGTTTCTGCTGCATTAACATGGCTTGGAATCTTATTTTTCGGCATACGGGAGGTAGGATCTTTGGCGAAATCTTCATAAATTTTGCCTAAAGCAATGGCTTCAATCCCCTCAAGACCCAAAGCTCTGGGATTAACCATTAAATTGGCAAAAAGTAAATCTTCAAGAAATTGAATTTTTTTCGTTTGAATCGATTCACCTTGCCTGGTGAAATAATGGTTGGGGCGGTATAGACTATCTTGTGATGGTTTGATATCAAAAAGATTGCCTTTGTCGAATTGCCTCATCATGAGTTTAAGAAACTGCATGAGTGTAGAGGAGATCATCCTGCTTTTGTCTCTTAAGGTTACTTTGAAATTGTTAAGCAGTGAGTTCAGGCTTTCCAGAGCGGGTTGATAGAAAAGGTGTTCATGTCCTTGTTCATCAAAACCCTTAATCGTTTTTGTTTTCGGATTACGACGTGCTTCTGTGCCCATTCTTTTTAGTTCTGGCGCAGTGAATAAAATGATGTGATCGTTTTCTGAAAATTCAATAAGGATGTGTGCTAGTGCAAATAAATGCTCTGCATTTTCCTCCTTATTGAGTAGTGTTTCGATTTGAGTACTTAAAGGTGGTTGTACTGTTTTTAACAGTTCCTGAGCATATTGCCTTATTAAAGTATAGTCTTCTGTGCTGTAAGGTTGGTCTTCCGGATGTTCATAGCAAATCCTGACCGCTGCTTCATAGGCTTTAGCTGTCTTTTGTAAATAGCTATTGGAATCCATGATCAATTGCTGTTGTTCTTCCTGTGAGCCATATATCGGGATAATGATATTCGCATGGAAGGAAATGCTGCGTTTTTTTTGATTGATGAAATTATTTAAATTGGCTGCAATTTCTTCAATCGTATTGCCAGGTCCTGCATGTAACTCTGCAACAGACAGCAGTACCTGATCTTTACAGGCGGTATAGAACGGGTAGCCTAATTCTTCATGCAATTCTCGTAAAGCCCCATCCATCAAGGTTGCATCCTGATCCTCAATAACTCCTGTAGCTGAAACCAATACTCCTCGAGCATTATCGCCTTTACGCTGGCTGTGTGCGCCTGCAAAAAGCAAGGCTCCATCGTCTTGCAGCAAACATGGGGTAATCCCGGCATTACAACGTATTTTTTTATTCAATAGTTCCTTCAGTTTAACGAGATCCAGTTCAGGTTGGCTTTTTCGCAGTATATTCATCAACTCATCATCAGTCAGTTCAGGTTGATTGAGAATATGGGTTTTGATGAATTGGCCGTATGTTTGTTGCAGAAAGTTTTTAGAAAAAAAAACATCGAAGGGTAGGTCTAGCATGGTACTGCATCCTTAACAGATTTGGGTTGTATGTACTGTAGGTGGGGCCCTTGGCCCGGTAAGCCATTGGGCCAAGGGGCAACCTGCAACTATAAACTGGATACTACTTTTAACTCTTCACTAGGGACTACGAGGCTTCTTGCAATCTCGCATGGTTTGGAGATGAAGGGAGCAAGGAACGCCAGATAAGAGTTAATTCGGCTTGGGTCAAAGGTCAAGTGTGAATGAAGATTACTGAAAACAGTGTTTATCTGTGCAGCAATTTGATCAATTATTTTATTGTCATCCACTTGAGCCAGCCAATTTCTGGCGCTTGAAATCTCTGGTTCAATTTCGTTGGTTACGTGTGCTTGTAAAGTCTTTACTATGGCATTAAAGATATCTTCATTTCGAGCCTTGATAAATTCAGGGGTTGCTTTATCTTTACCCAATATCTTTTGCAAAGCTGCATAGTCTTCAATACCGCGGGGCTTAAATACGGATTTGTCGAATAATCGTTGTAATAAAGTATTTTTATCGCCAGCTTTAAGTGTATTCTCCCAACCCAAAGCCACTTCAGTAGAGCGTGGGATTATAAAATCGTTTTGTCTTGGCAGACGTGGGCCAGTTAAATCAATGTTCACCAATTCCCAATGCTCTTCCCTTTCAATGAGAAGCATATTGTCCATGCCCAAATCAGCGCTTTCACCCATTAAATGACGGAACAGGATTCCTGCACACAGTCCTTTTATTGGTTTGCCTTTTAGTTTTGCTACTAAAGTGTCGCAGCCTCTTGCAATCCACGCTTCGTTGTCTTCACCTGGTTTTTGTTCGGTTGCAAAAGGTTCTATGAGGAATTCGTGCAGGCTGATTGCGTTTGGAACGATGTTGGAAATTTGATATAAACCCATTCTGTTGCGGGTAACCAATAAATGGTGGTCTGCAATAGTAATACCCGGGATTATAGATTGCATGTAAATGTTGTTTAATTGTTGTCCGAACGCGCACATTTGATCAGTAAAGGCACAGTAGGCAAACATATCGCGTAAATCAGGTTTCTTTTGAAACAGTTTTTCTGCAAGAGAATAAACTTCATTCACTGTAAGAGTTTGCTGTACAGAAGTTTTATCGTTAGATAATGCTCTGTTGATGCGGGTCTGCATTATGTTGTCGAGCATCTCGATGCCTTCTTCAGAATTTAGAAATTCTGAAAAGCTTTCAGTAATGTCTGTCTTTAATTTCGTTTCTTTTTCTTTTTTAGCTGTTTCGCGCGCGATTTTATCTTGTTTCGACTCATTTTTTGGTGCTTCTGGCTCTGTCAAACGTAAATAGTTGCCTACAATATAGCCCAGTAAAGTGGCCCATTTGGAACTGGATTTCAGGGTATCTTCTGTTGCTTTTGCGATAGTTTCAGCAACTTTACGTTTCTTGGCAGGTGGTAGGGTTGAAAAGTTGTTCAGATCACTCTTAAGTTCATCGGGAGAATTTAAAGCAATTTGGAGCTTACTGTATGCATTAACGTATTGTTCTAAAGCTTGCATTAATAGAGAAAAATTAATACCTATTTTAGCAATTGCTTCCTGGTTGCGAAATGCAAACACATGACCTACATCAGTGCCACCTGGCTTTTCTCTCAGGTAAGGTAAAGCGGTTTTGGTGTTTCTATCACCCATATCCTCATCAGTAGAAATAACAAAACCGGTGAAAGGATTGGCTTCGCCTGGTTGGAATATACTTCTCTTCTCTCTTCTTTCTTGCATAGTTACGACTCCATAAAAATGAGTCGTTATTTTCTACTGGGTGATTTAATTGTGTAATTGGTGGATCTGCCCGGGTAGATCTACCTATTGTGTTTTTTAGTTCTACGATTGCAGGGTGCACTGTGTTACTCTGTGCCAATAATGGCTATTCTTGATCATTTAACTTTCTTTAAGCTCTTTAAATAAAAGCTGGAAGAATTCTTTGTATTGACCGACCAGATACCCCAATTGGAAGGGGCTGTATACTTGCAGTTTTAACTTAAGTTGTTGCACGTATTTCTCTGCTGTTCTGGGCGATATGTTTAAAATCAGAGCTATTTCAGGTACGGTTTTACCCTGATACAGCCAAAAAAGAGATTCCAGCTCTCTGGGAGTCAGATTACCCAACTGATGGTTTTCATGGGGGATGAGCATATCCTTTAACAAGAATTCAGGTTTTGGATCCGGGTGCAGAGCAAACTGGTTTTCACAGCAGTGCTTTTTTAACAGGGGGTGGAGCAGTAGCTGGAATTGAACGAAATGATTAATCTGGCGAAAGTGTTTCATCAATAAATTATTTACTTGATGATGTCCTCTGCCAAGTGCTATTTCGAAAATATCGACATAATCATTATTTTTGTAATAAAGAACCAGTTCGGAGACTATATTAAAATCATCACGCAGGGGTTGTAACAGCTGGATTATTTTTTCAGGAGCAGACGGCCAGGAATCAGATAAGGCGAAACCTGAATGATAAAACTCATAACTTCGCTCATTCATTCCCAGTAAATATTTTTTTTCAGAAAAATACCATTCTAACGCATCTGGCCTGGTAGTCAGGATAGCCAAGGTATTATTTTTGAATAATCGGGTCAGGCGAATAAAGCTCAGGGGTAATTTATCAATTAAAGGCTGGCAAAGCGCTTGAAAATGAGATGACTGATCCAGCGTGGATTTTAACCAGGGTTTTAATTGAAGTTCGTTCATAATTCATCAGGCTGAAGACGAGGTTCAATAATAACACAGTGTGAGTTGATTTGAATGGGTCATAGTGCTCGCATTACTCTCAGTTTTAATATAATGAACCCAAATCATGAATTTGATGACATCACAAGGAGCACGTCTTGCCTTGCAGCACGAAGTCGCATCGCATAGGTTTTATTATGCATACCGATTGCATCAAGACTACGCTTGCTACAGCTTAAACAATTAAATCAATAACATCAGAGAAATAGCGTGGCTTCTCTACTCTTGTATACCATGCAAGTACTAGTTTATTTTCATAAGAGAGGCCGGAATTGAGTAATATTAACTCTTTCTTATCTAGATAAGGTTGGCATAATTCGGTGGACAATACTCCAAATCCATACCCATTTATAAACAACGATAATAATGATTCATTGATGTTAACAAAATGGCGTTCTGTTTGAATATGCTCTAGTAAATTATAGCGCTTGAGGTAATTTAAAGTCATAGGATCAGATTCATCAAAATCTATTATTCGTTCTGTTTGCAATATCTCTTTAAAATCCCTTGACTTCCAAGATGAAGTGCATACCAAGACATAATTCTCCGCTTTGATAGGCTTTACTTGCATTTCTTTGAAAATATGTTGAGGCTCAATAATTACAAAATGACTAATACCAGTTTGCAAAGAAGTAATTCTTTGTGCGGAATCATTTACATTGAAGGTTATTACCAAATTAGGGTATCGTTTCATTAATTGACCGCACCTCGGAATAATGCGAGAAGCCATAATACTGGTGGGACCACTAATACATAACCTCACTGTTGAATCAACCCCTGCACCATGAATGTTGGCTAGTGTATGGCCTTCTAATTCTTGTGAGGCATAACAATATTGAAGCAATGCTTCACCTTCAGAGGTTAATAATACACCATGGTGTGTACGTATAAATAAAGTTGCGCGTAAACGTGCTTCTAAAGTTCGTATTCGTTGAGTCACTGCTGTTTGAGTTAAATGAATAACTTTGGCTGCAGCATGCATACTTCCATGTTGAGCTACAGCAAAAAATACTTGGAGTTGAGGATCGAGTAAAGTAACTAATGATTTCATTATATCCTATTTATTAATTAGCACCATTAAGGACGAATTTAAACTGAAAAAACTGCGTCTGTATATGAATTACAATTTTTTTTGATAAAGCTCATGCCTCTTTTATTAGGTAAGGTGTATTTACCTAGTTCTACTAAATAAAATTGCTCAAATCCAGGAATAATATATTTTACACAATGAAATCCAGTATCAATATCTGCGATTGTTTTGGTATAGATTGCAAAATCTTTATCTCGAATTCGTTGGACGATTGTATTAAGTTGTTGTTTAAGAGACCTATCTCCATTATATGAGGGAAGTGAGTTGAAATTTACAATTTGAGAATTTGGAGTAAGTTGCGCAATATCTGCTTTTGCGCATTTTGCTAATAATGGGGTAATAGCAAAATTATTTAATGTTTGGATTTGATTCTCAGCTAAATGTTGATTAAATAAATGCAAAGGTTGTAATGATTCCAGAAGAGCTCTTTCTAACGCATAGCCTTTGAATAACGAAGTCCCACATCCAATAGGCTGAATAGCCATGGATTGATTAGTCATGGTTACAAGGATGGTAGGGATCCCAATGTCGCTGGTTATGTCTACAAGAATCAGCTCTTCAGCATATTCCTTTTCAATCCGATCAATTATCTTTTTTAAGTATTCTGGTACAGTTTGTTTATCGATTATGGAAATTTTTTTATTCAGTAAAAATGCTTGAATGAGGAATAGAGAGTAAGCATCTCGCTCTACAGCTTCATTTAATGCATGGATGCTTGCCTCTTCTCTACTGGTCCCTGAAGCTATACCAGAATCACAAGCATTCCATGCATAAGGTTGATAATTAAATTTATCTGAAGAGGGGGGATTTTTTCCATATCGGGGATCAAGAAGATAAAAAGGATAGAACAGAAATTCACCAGTTATCAATTCTTCGCATTGTGCAAATGGGATCTTTTCTTTGTGCAGGAAAATTCCAGGATCTAAAAGGTCGAGCTCTTTAAGCTTATCAACAATTAATGGATTATCTAACGAATAATAGTGTTCCTGATTATGATTATATTGGCAAAACGAATGAACTGCATAATGCTCTATAGCTTCAAAGCAAGCACTGACCTTGGATTGAACTCCTATACCTTTACCACAACCATAAAATATAGTGTTGTTTTTTGTGTCTAATAATTTGCAATGATAGGTTTTAAGCTCGTTACCATAAAAGCTGAATTCGGCATGTAACTTTAATTTAAGTATCGTAGATTCCGCAATCTTCATAGCCATTTCTGGTAACATCTGTCTTTCACAATGGTTGTTCATTAAATATCTCCAAACCACGGGTTTTTATTGGTAAAAACTTGGCATCTCTAATCAGACTAAAGTTTTCTAGCTCAGGGATGAGGGTATAAGTTATCGCTACTCCAATGGATGACTTATATAAGACTTGCGTGTATATATTTGCACCCTGTTTGGCTAAAAGATTCACCATAAACTGGATTTGTTGGGGAAGGCTTTCATGCAAGGAATAGGATGAAATATTGTTCCAGTCTATTTCGGTATATAATTTGTTAACTATGAGATATTTTAGATCCCCAATCATTGCTTTTAACAATAAAGGACAGCTGGATAAAAAGGCAACATTTTCCTCCCTATATTTTTTGGCATTTTGATTAAATCTATCTTTGTATTGTATTGATTCAAAAAGTGCCTGTATTAGAGCTTTTTCTTTGAAAAGTGATGTGCCAAAGCCCTGAGGCTGTAATAACATGTTTTGCTTTGTAAAACTAACTACAAATGAAGGAATATTAATATCGCTTGTCATATCCATGATGATTAGTTTTTCATTAAATTGCTTCTCTATTGTTGAGACTATTTTAGCGATGTTTTCAGGAAGAGTTTCTTTTAAAAGCAATCGAGCAGGGCATGGGTTTTTGTTAATTATTGTTTTTAGTAAAAATAAAGAATAGGCATCTCTTTCTACCCATTGATTTATACCATGGATAATTGCTTCATCAGTAGTCGCACCTATTGCTAATCCTGTATTATCGCTGAGCTCACTCAGATAATCTTGTCTAAAATTTTTTAATCGTGGCGTTGAGGCATAAATTAAACCTAGAGGGTAATGGATTTTTTGAGTTGGATTTTGATAATGAATTAACTCAATCCAGGGGTACCTATTATTTTGATAAATTTCTTGCAATAAAAGCTTGGGCATTAACCGTTTCTCAAGCAAAAATTGAGTTGATGGGGATGACTTAGTGGAAAAAAAATACAGTTCATCAATCAAATTATTGTTACATATCTTGAAACTAATAGATTTTTCTAAAGACTCATATAATGCTTTTATTTTAGAAAGTTGGGTAAAACCGCTAGCGCCTCCTATAAAAGATAGTTTTAATTGGTGATTATTTGTAGAACAAAGATAAGTACTTAGATGGGTGTCTTCGTGCTTAATATTATTAAGACCTTTGAACAGAGGCGTAATATGATTTTTTGCGGCTTCTTCTAGACCTATCAATAAGGCATCATCAAGTTTATATGCCCGTTGATTGATTGCTTCAAGGGAATTATTCATAGCCACTACTCCTTCAACGGGACCATAAAAATTATTTAAGCAATTCTTCTAATTCTTTATATTGCTCCAGATCAAACTCGCCATAACCTGGACCCGCAAATTTTGTACGCCCATAATCTTTATCGAGTGTTTTATAGGTAATGATGCTTTCTTGTTCATTGTTCTCATCGAGTATTTCCATCGTTTGTATTCCTTATTTTTTATTTGAATTGATAAGCAAATTTTTTCTTATCATTCTAGATAATATGACTTTTTATATGATTATAAATAATGAAAAAAATGAGTTACGTGATAAGGAATTATCATATCTACAATAAGTGAATAATGGCGTTTCAGCAGGTGGTACGCATTTTGGAAACCAAGTACTCTATCATTAAAATTGAGCAAAATAGAAATATATTAAATCATGGTGTTCTATTAATGAGCGACAAGTACTGACTTAAGGACACGTTTTGGTCACAATTGTCCTAAAAACCAAGTTCTCTACATTAAAATTATAATCTTAACTTGTTGAATTTAAAGTAAAAAATGGCGCGCTCGGAGGGACTCGAACCCCCGACACCTTGGTTCGAAGCCCATGAGATCGTTATAAAATCATTGTAAAATCAATGCCTTGCGATGTAACAATATTATCTACTCCTGCCTAAAACTGCCTAGAACAGCGGTAGTAATATCTAAAACTGTGACAAATCTGCTACAACAATATTTTTAAAATATTTGGGTCTTGGGGTTCTATTAGCTATAGTACCCCACATAGTATAAAAACGGATCAAATTATCATGAACTCAAAAGCCATAAGGCACTTTGTTTATAATTGTATAGTGGAAATTCTTCTTTTCATGTTGTAGATAAAATAATTTGAGTACTCCTAATTCGATTAGATTCTTGAAATATATTCTCAACGTTTCCCAAGGTGATGGCGGATTCATTCTAACTTTTTTAGGAATTATTTCAGGGAAGAACTTACCATATTCCTCTATAATTTCATAATTAGTTGGCCCTCTTAAAGTACCGTTCAAGAATCTAATCACTTCCTCTATAGAAAATAGCTCTGAGCCAGAAATTACAAATGCTGAATAAAAAGTTACTTGCCAAATTCTTCGATCACAACCAAAAATAAAGTCCCCAAAAGGAACTTCCATATCCAAATATTTTGGCAACTGATCAAGTGCTCCCCACTGTCGTTTGCCATACAGTTCCCAATTGATAGAATCTTCTGCTTCATGCTTATACTGCTTTATACATTTTTCGCTACTGGCATATTCCAGGTCTGCCATTGCGAGAGTAAGCTTCGATTTTGCCTCTTCATGAATAGCAGCTTCTAATTGAAGTCTAAGTTTCTCTGTCTTCGCTAGAGCTTTTTTGTTATTTATCCATTCAATCCGCTTAGGATCATTTATAATTAACCAAAAGGAATCCCAGTCTTTAACATCATTAAAAGTCAAATCAGAGAGATTTATTTCCACTGCTGATATGTTCGCTTTTTTTATTTTCTCTTTCTTAACATCATCCACTTTATGCCGAAAATAAAATTCGATAATCAGTAAATTTTTATCCCTTTGGGCTAGGATATCAGCCCTCATACCATGTATAGCTTTTTCTTCTTGAACTGAGTCAAATTCTATTTCTTCATGAGGATTACCTATTAGGTCTGATTTCCATACTTGCCTCCCATGCAAATCTCTTGCAGACTCACTAATCTTAAATGGAGGAAGCTTAATTTTCATTTTTTGCTTTAAGATTTGTTTTGCTGCTAAATGAACAGCACTTTCTACTCCGCTCTCACAATCTAGCTCAACAGCATGTCTGAAGTGATGCTGATTTTTGTTACCCTTTACTGCAATGAGTGGTGAGCTGCATGCTGTACAAAAGCAGTTACAACTCTTACCTCGTTTTACTTGAGAAATATGCACTATCTCATTTTCTTCATTCCTACCAAAAGGTAATTTTAAGTTTCCTGTTTTAGTCATGACAATGCCTCCAAAGATCCTAAAGGCTTTCGGGCTCCAGCAGTCCATATTTCTGGTGCAGATATGTGCGGATTATCGTATCCAATCTTACCTGCTATCCGGGGAATATAAATGGTGTTTTTTCCTATGCCACACAGGCCTCCACTGGTATTCTCATGAGCGTGTGTAATAGTTAAGATGACACTATCTTCTGTCTCTTTAACATCGATAAGATGGTGTATAGTTACATTGCGGTACTTTCTGAAGACACGTCGGCATGCATCGTTATGATCAGTAAAAAACTCTGCCAGCATTTTAAAGTTTCTGAATGGAGGGTATGGGCTGGACCATATCTGATCAGAAAATAAAGAAGCATATACTACCTCGCCGAGAGTGTAACTGTCTGGTAGTTCTGGTAACAACCCATCAAGATTTTTTCTTCTTTGATCGATAAAATCATCCGTTATCAATACGATAACTTTAGCCTGACTCAACTTGCTAATAGGATATTTTACATCTGCCAGCATTGTGTTTTTGGTTCTATATCCAAAAAACGCTGCCACTAGTTCATGAGCATGAGAGGATTTTAATTTAAGGCCATATTTTTCTTTGGTAAATGTGCGCAAAGAGTCTGCACATACCTTTAACATATCTTGATGCATACTTATCTCCTATAAATCAGGCTGGCTTTTTACTTTGTTGTCGTGGAAGTTCATCACAACTATGCCAGCAGTTTGATAGGTGCTAAGTACAGTTGAATTTAATTTAAAAATATCGTCTTTTCGGGCTTCCACACCTGAGGCAATCGATTCCGCAGGTGAATATATATAAATTAATTTGATATTTCAAGGTCTAAAAGAGATTTCAGTAAGTTTGGGAAACATTACTGAAAAGATAGAAAGAAACGTGGGGCGTTGGGACAAGATGCCCTTCCCCGTCCTAATTTTCAAGTGTAACAAATAATCCAAATTCAATACCACAGACAAAGAATGGAGGGGGCCTGTTGCAAAAGGTGGGAAAATTTAATCATTTAACTTATTAAAATTAAAAAGCAAAAAACCAACCTTTTTATGTTGATAGCAATTGCAGCCATATAGGCTTGAATTTGGACATTTTTGATACCTCTATATTGGGCTCGAGATAGCGTATGATAATTTTTAAGTTCATTCATTACACCTTCTAACTTCCACATATTTGGTGCTCTAGCAGAGTTCGAGTGTAACCTTATTCGTGAGCGAACCCATGCAGGACTAAAAGCAGCACGAGCCAGGGGGAAAATGGGCGGCCGTCCTAAAAAGCTTAATTCCGAAAAAGCAAAACTTGCCCTAGACCTCTATAATGAGAAGACAAGGACGATAAAGCAGATATGTGAGTTAGTTGGGGTCTCAAAGCCAACTTTATATAAGTATATTCATGCTACTGAATAGTTCTCAGGAGAACATATTGATAGATGAAATAAAATTGGAGGCTTTGTATTTGCACTGGGTAAATCATGTAGACTCAAGGAAATACGCGAATGATTTTGTAATCACCGCCAAACCATCTGAGAGTGAGTTTGTAAAAGAAGTGCAACTAAATTTGTATTTTAATCGCCTAGTTATTTCTCATGCACTCTTATATGTAGTCATCGAGGGCTATAAAGACCTGAAGCTAAGTGATCACAATATTGATAATCTTCTCTCTGAAATAGTTTATGTTGATAAATTACGTCTTTTAAGAAATGCGTTGTTCCATTATCAAGACGATATTCGCCCTACAAAACTAATGGAATTTATTGATCTAGAAGGCTCTGCCGAGTGGATAAAGAAACTAGACAAATGTTTTGAAAAATTCTTTATTGAAAATGTAAACATAGTAAAAATGGTTGAAGAAATTTATGATGACACGATTAATAACAAAAATGAATAAAACACTTTCATTTCTGTTTTGGGTGCTATTTCAGCAACTCTAAATCAAATCTTATCTATCGTGAACATTCTCTTTTTGCCTTGTTGTTAACATAGTACATTCTAGGGGGATATATCCAAATTTTCCTTGATAACACCATATTTGAGATAGATAAGGTACGTTATCTACCTTAAATCCTTGTTAACTCAGTGAACATATCCTATAATACTTATATACGAACTTAATGCGTTCATTTATGGCTAGGCCAAGAAAAATAACAACAAAGCAAAGTGAGCTTTTTTCTATTATTGAAAATAAGATTCATACTAAGTCATACGTTTTCGCACCACATGCGACTCAGCGCGCATTGGAAAGGGGCACTACCGAAGAAGAGGTGATAGATATGCTTCAAGGCCGAGAAGGATACAAAAGGCACTGGAACAAAGAAAAGGATTCTTTTGAGCCACCCTACTATTCTCAAGCGCCCCAATGGCGTTATTGTATTGAAGGAGAGACACCGGACGAAGACAAGTTTAGAGTTATTGTATCATTTGATAAAGAACTTATGCCGATAATCACCGTTATAGATATTTGACGGGAGCTAACATGAAAACGAAAATTGAAAAAAATTATACATACACTGGCCTCGGTTTTCCAGTCAAGCTTAAGCAAGTAGAAATGGTATTGCTTGGTAATGAATGGCTGCCCAAAATTGATGTGAAAAATGTTGCTAACATCGTTGTAAAAGAACTAGCTATCAAAGCTACACCACTAACAGGAAATGAAATTCATTTTATCCGAACTCATTTTGGAATGTCTCTTAGAGAATTTGGGGCTGTAGTTGTCCACGAAGGCCATACTGCCGTAAAAAAATGGGAAGACTATAAAGACAAGGTAACAAGAATGAATACAAATACGGAAATTGTCATTCGGAACTTTATTCTAGAACAAACCTCTTCCCAAACTGAGAAACAAACAAAATTTTATGCGAGAACTCTTCAAGCCAAAATCTTCGCGGCAGAAAAAAGTGAACTTCAATCAAACTCTTCGGAAACATCAGAGGAGCCAATCTATTGCAACTCTCAGTCTGCAGGCCAGTGAAACTTAAATTAAATTTTTCTTTTTTTTCTTTTAATCTAGGATTCATCCGAACTTTGTTAATTATACAGAGTTTTCGAACTGATTTCAGGGGTTGAATGAGGATGTTTTGATTTAATAAACGGGCGTCCGCAAACCCTTCGTTTTAAGGAATGAAGAATGCGTAGATATAACGAAGTAAAGCTCAGGTTAAGGGGAGGCCGCTTCGCTCCATATGTTGGGTTTCGTTACCTCAGCGCCAGCCTACTTTTTTGTTGATTTTAAATATATTAACTACTGCCTCACACAATAGAAGTTGTTACAAATTTGCTACATTTGGGATAGTAAAAATGGTATATTTATGTGCCTGCGTGGCATAAATCATTGAAAAATATAAACAAAAATGGCGCGCTCGGAGGGATTCGAACCCCCGACACCTTGGTTCGAAGCCAAGTACTATAGTCCTACAACCCTTTAAAATCAAGGCCTTGTGATGCATCAAATTATCCAGTTACGGCCTATTACTGCCTAAAACGGCCTGAGACTGTCACAGTTACGTCACGTTTTCGTCACACTTGTGCTAAGTTTATAATATTGCTCCCAGGCCCTTTTTCTCAATAAGCGACAATAACTTTAAAGAAGCACCTGATGGTTTTTTTATACCTCGCTCCCATTGGCTAATGAGATCTTTCGATAAATTCAAACAATTTGCAAAGATGGGCTGACTGACCCTTTCTCTTTTACGTAAAGCTTTTATTTCATCCGCAGTAAACTCATGAATAGTCGTCAGACAGGATTTATCAAATTTTCTCATAGTCTGTTTTCCAACAACGCCTGTGTCAAACAAATCTGAAACTGTTTCATGAATAGACTCAAAAGCGTCACTTTTATAGGTTTTGTTAACTTTTGTCATAATGCACCTCAATAAGAGCTTTGCTCTTAATTAACTTATCAATCGACTCATCTGTTAAGTTGAACATTTCATCTGCTAATTCTTTGAAAGCTTCAACTTCGTCCTCATCAATGTTGTCTCTGTCTTTTTTAGCAAACCCATACACCATAAACATTTTATTCTGGATACGGTAAAGAATGACACACCGATATCCTCCGGATTTTCCCTGATTGGCTCTAGCAAGTCTCTGCTTAATAACAGAACCACCATAATCCGTATCAATATGCCCAGCTTCTATCTCCATAACCGAATTAATCAGCATTTCTCGGGTAATTTTTTGCTTTCTACAAAATCTGTCAAACCATTTATTCTTAAATATTCTCACGGCATACTAAACTAAGTTATTATAGCATAATTATATAGAACCAAGTTCTATACTTCAAGTTTGTACGTAGAAATAGGTTAATTTTATCTTAAAATTTCATATTGAGTTAAAGAGTAAGATGCGTTATGAGAATTCTAATTGTTATGTAATGGATTGTTTGAGTTACCTTTTGCTGCTTAATATTTAAATTCGCATAAGACATGATAATTATGGATCAGTTCTCAAGAAAAATTGTTGGAATCGCAGTCAATCGCGGAGACATATCAGGCCACGATCTTTGTTTTATGTTTAATTCTATACGCACCTCTTATAAATCTCCCAAAAGATTAAGTACAGATAATGCGCCTTTATATCAATTCTCACAATGGCAAGCTAATTTAAGAATTCTGGAAATAGAGAATATAAAATCCATTCCATATACGCCTATTTCTCATCCATATATAGAAAGATTGATTCAAACGGTTAGACTCGAGTTTCTTGATAAGTTAATTATCTGGAATCAAGGTGATTTACTCAGAAAGCTAAACTGTTTTCGCGATTATTATAATACGAATAGGTGCCATTATGGGTTGGGGAATACCACTCCAGTACAAAAATATAACAATCAACGAAAAAAAGTTATCTCGTTAAACCAATTTAAATGGAAAAAGTTCTGCAATGGATTGTTTGAGTTACCTATTACTGCTTAATATTTGAATTCGCATAAGGCAGGACACAATTTAGAAACTCTTTATGAATTTCTTGTTCTAATTTAAGTAGTTTATCTTTTTTGGACAATTTAGAGACTGGCATGACTTTTACCTCAATTTAAACAATATGAGCAATAATTATGACATCTCTTCCATTAACAGCGTATTAAATATATGTCCATTTTGCGCAGCCCAGTTTTTAAATTTATATTTGTAAAAGTTCTCCATGAATTCAATGACTAACTTTTGCTGAATATAATTAGCAATTGTTATAGTTTATTATTCTTAGTGCTTTGTTTGGAATCAATATTGTGTGTATCGTCTTTGTTTTGGGCGGGAGGCGGGCTTGGCATTAAAAAACCTACTTGTGATTTGACTTTTGAAAAATCGCGCTCAAGTCTATTTTCCTTATTGCCATCCAATTCTTTATTAGGCAAGAACTTTGCAAGGGATAAACGATGCAATAGTTCCTGAACGATTGTTGTTACTAATCGAAGTCCCTTTACGATAGGCCAGCGCGGCTCTTGTGATTTTTGATATTCTTCACTGACAGCTATAAATTTATCATAATTGTAAGTTGGACTAACGGCAAGATTGAACGTTGCCTCTGCTAAACGTTCCGCAAGATTTGGTTGAATTAAGCCATTTTCTTCTTCCTCCAACAGCTGTGACAATAATTCTCTACAATTTTTTAAAAATGAGTAATGAAGTGTATTTTTGGGAGCATCTTCTAATTTAATGTCCATTAAAATTAGATAATACGCCACGCTTCCCGGTTTGACCGTATTCTTTTTCTCTAAATGCGTTTTTAAAAACATTGCATAATGTTGCATAGATTGTGGGGTATCAATGATAGGCGATTGTGTTAGAAATGCAGGCAAACTTGAGGGGTTAGGGATAGATGCTTCCAATATCTTTTTTACTGATTTAGAACAATTTACGCCAAAAAATCGATATTGCTCTTGTTGATACATCCTGATTATCTCATTTAACATGGCCATCATGTCCAAACCTTCATCCACCTCATCACCAGACAGCGGGAGACTTATGACAGTATCAGCATTTTTTCCAACATAACTATAACTGTTATGCAATAAATCTTGTTTCTCCTTCTCCAGCCTTTCTAATTCTTTAAGGTCTAGAAGATGTTGTGGATCTTCAGTATCTTGGGGAGTTCCGGCTTTTAGTTGTTCTATTCTGTCATTGATTTTTTTCAAAGCCTCTCTAACGGTTTCTGGATAATATAATCTTGCTTGTAATGACATATTTTTCAAAACAATAGTATTTATCAGGTCAGTTAATTTTGAATCGAATTCTTCTTTGTTATTGATGTTAGACCACAATTTTTCTTCAATAGGTTCAATGTTGGCCTCGACAAGTATGGTATTCACCTGGCTGGCCATGATACTTACATCTAGTAATGGGTCTTGCTCTGATTGGATTTTACCTTGAAGAGCCTTCAATTTATCTAAGCATTCTTTCTGTTTTTGTAGCTGCTGCTCTCCTTGTTCAAACAGTATTTTAAGACGGTCAATTTCCACATTCACCTTTGTAAAATTGTCCGCAATTAAAGACGCCACCCCAGCAAAAAGCTCATTAGATCGCTCATGGAGAACTTTTGTTTGTTCTTTGTTTAAAGGCATCACGTTGGCGTTTTTGATTCGGGTTAATAGTCTTCGACCTAATGCTAAATCCTTGCTCACATCGATATATATTTCCATTTTTTCTAACAAGTTGATTGCTTTTTCAATCTTAACCGCGAGAACGTTAACGTCCGTATTATCTTTTGATTGGATATTATATTCTCTAAACAGGTTTTCTATTTCCAAGATATCCTTTCTCAACTCATCTATTTGCTGCTCTATACTAAAATCTTGAAAACCTGCTTTAGCGCTACTTTTTTCTGCTTTTACATCTTCTGAAAGCAGTCTATTTTTTTGTAAGGGTACTTTTATAAAAGGCGTAATTGGGGCATCTTCGGGCCACCATGAAAAATAGACTTCATACATTACATCTGAAGTTGATGTGGATAGTTTTCCTGATTTATCAAACTGATGAGCACTTGAGGTTGTTTCTCTGATATATACCTTAACTTCTTTTAATTCATTTATCTTTGACTCAATTTCTGGCGTTTTAGGCAAGATCAATTTTAATGAAACATGACCGTAAACAGGATGGCTGTTGGTGGATTTTTTAAAATACTTCCAATAACTAGGGTTAATTTTGTGCTGTTGAAATATATCAACATCTGCATCCGTTCCCCAAAACATAACTTCAACGTGGGAACTTATTTTTAACTTGGTCATTAAATTACCTTGTATTTATAATATCTTCAGCCAGTTTAATTATAGTTCATTGCGTCATCTGGATTTCTGAGGAAACCATTACTTAATTGGTAATAGTTTTCATAGATAAATAGAATGATGATTTGATAGTTATGGCGTTCTTGGCCCATTAAGTTAAATGGGCCATACAGAATTATATTGAGTTTGGGGTGATCAATGGGGTCAGACTCGATTGATCTAATGCCTCGTAGACCTATTGATACCGAAAAATCAATCGAGTCTGACCCCATTGATCTTTCTCGTTGCAGGGAGCGCGTTGCTCTTGCCTGTTTCTGTCATAATATTTCCGTGCCTATTGCTAGGGTTTCTTGTACGGAAGTATTCGTTTATGCCGATAGCCTTTTTTTGCTTGACCGGTATGGTTTTAACAATGTTTCATCATTGTGTCACTCAACCAAAAGGGCTACCTAATCAAACCACTGTTGCAGATAGGAGAAATAAACCGGATCTTTTAATACAGGATCAATTTATGGCTCAAAATCTGTAGCAAAATTTTTGTGATTATTTGTATTCTCTGAGTGAAATTGACGTTAATAATGATTAAAACTGAACTTGAGAAAGCTTCAGTTGTCAATTTTTTAATCTAATTTGGTTTTTAAGGTGAGCACATTCCTGCTGTCCTAATGCAGCATTAAAATAATTCGCCTGTTCTATAAGATGTAATCAGTGAAACAAGCTCTGGAGGTCCCCGAATGTCAGGAATATTAGACTGAACTTCTTGAACCTTTAATGGTCCGACCAACCCAAATGGGATTGGTGCAAAATTATGGACCTTTAATGGTCCGACCAACCCAAATGGGATAATTATATAATAAAAACAATGGGTTAATTGAGTGTTCGGGCTTGGTATATACCCTTAGAGCGTTTTATTGGTGCAAAATTATACTATAATTGACAAGTATATAAGGGGTTAGCCACTTTTAAATCTATGGAACAAGGATGCTCGATTGATGTCATCTCACTGACTTGGACTTAACCAAGTACTCTACCTAATTTTTAAAATTTCTTGATTTTTTTATTATTTAAAATCAATTAGATAAGTTTGAGGGAAGATTTGAACTTGATTCATTTTATAGGTGATTTTTAATAATTTACGACACGCTTATGTCACAACACCTTGGTTTTTATGTCGGCAAATTCTAACTAGAAGTGCGACAAACAAAAATGCTGTATATTCATGTTCTTCGGAAACTTGAATAAACTAGCAAAGGAGCTTGCCGCATGAGCTA
>JAGVKT010000047.1 GCA_020050355.1 Gammaproteobacteria bacterium
GCTCATCCATCGTTATTCAACAACATCATATACAAAGGAAGGGGAGAATGTCTTACCATTTTCTCCGGACAGTAGTGTAGCAAGGCTACGCCCCTACAGGATGGCCTTTATGCTACGGGAACAAACAGTGAAAACTTAACGCTAAGTAAAATCTTCGCATTTTTAATTTTCGCGCGTAGTCTTAAATTCAATTTCAGGATAACGTTCGATTGCGAGTTCTAAATTTACGCGTGTGGGTGCAAGATAAGTGAGCATGCCTGCACCATCTATGGCTAAATATTCTTCAGCTTTATTTTTGATCTGCTCTAGTGCTGTTGGAGTCTGCGCTTTAATCCAGCGTGCGGTAACGACATTGATGGGTTCATAAGCGCATTCGACAGCGTATTCGCTTTTGAGCCGAAAGGCGACGACGTCAAATTGTAAATGACCTACTGCTCCTAAAATTAATTCATTGTTGTGGAGGGGTCGGAATACTTGGGTTGCGCCTTCTTCTGAGAGTTGGATTAAACCTTTTTGCAGGGCTTTTGCTTTGAGTGGATCTTTAAGACGTACACGTTTGAATAGTTCAGGTGCAAAATTGGGGATGCCGGTGAATTTTAGATTTTCGCCCATTGAAAAGCTATCGCCAATTTGAATGCCGCCATGATTATAGATACCGATGATGTCCCCGGCATAGGCATCTTCAACATGTTCTCGATTGGATGCCATGAAAGTTAAAGCTTGATTGATGGATAGCTGTTTTTGAGTGCGTACTTGCCATAGTTTCATGCCTTTTTCGAATTTTCCGGAGCAGATGCGCATGAAGGCAATGCGATCGCGATGATTGGGGTCCATGTTGGCCTGGATTTTAAAAACAAAGCCGGTAAATTTTGCTTCATCGGGGGTAATGATGCGCCCAAGCGTTTGTCTAGGTTGTGGGCCTGGAGCTTGTTCAGTGAAGTCATTTAGTAATAAATCAATACCAAAATTGCCTAAGGCCGTACCAAAATAAACCGGTGTTAATTCGCCGCGTAAATAAGCATTGTGATCATAGGCGTGGCTCGCACCTTTTACTAACTCAACCTCAGCACGTAAATCTTCAGCAAGGTCACCAATTTTTTGATCGAGTTCAGGATTGTTGATGCCGCTAATAGTGGCGTATTGATGCAGGTGATCGCCGTGCCCGCCTTGATATAAAGTGGTGGTGTCGGTGTAAAGATTATAGACGCCTTTAAAATATTTACCCATGCCGATGGGCCAATTGATTGGCGCGCATTTTATGTTGAGGACTTTTTCTATTTCATCAAGTAATTCTGTTGGGTTTTTGTTATCACGATCGAGTTTATTTACAAATGTAAAAATAGGTGTGGTGCGCAGGCGGCATACTTCCATGAGTTTAATGGTGCGCTCTTCTACACCTTTCGCGCCATCAATAATCATCAGACATGAATCTACTGCGGTTAATGTGCGATAGGTATCTTCAGAGAAATCTTCGTGGCCTGGGGTATCAAGTAAGTTGACGATGCGCTCGTTATATTCAAATTGCATTACTGAGGTAGTGACAGAAATACCTCTTTGTTTTTCGAGTTCCATCCAATCGGAAGTTGCATGGCGTTTGGCTTTTTTGCCTTTGACTTCGCCAGCTAATTGAATCGCACCGCCGTGGAGTAATAATTTTTCAGTAATCGTGGTTTTACCGGCATCGGGATGCGAAATGATGGCAAAGGTGCGGCGTTTGTTGATTTCACTGTTTAGGCTCATGGTTTTTCGTAAAATTTAAAGCGGTTATTATATACCAAGCGCAGTTCAAGATGCGAAGGTATAGAAAAAATAATGTAAAAATTTCACTGTTTGTTCCCGTAGCAGAA
Source organism: Gammaproteobacteria bacterium (assembly GCA_020050355.1). Classification (GTDB taxonomy): domain Bacteria; phylum Pseudomonadota; class Gammaproteobacteria; order Francisellales; family CACEW01; genus CAIQBE01. The sequence continues at coordinate 1,848 of JAGVKT010000047.1, forward strand.
AGGCCATGCCGTGGCTCGCTACGCCCGGTAACTGCAGGACTTTGCAACTCATAGGCAATGATGATTTTTTTATTAAGCAGGCCTTGCTTCTTTATGTTAATGCCTTTGCCGTGCCGGGCGTAGCAAGGCTACGCCCCTACGGCATGGCCTTTCTGCTACGGGAACAAACAGTGGAAACTTAATGCCAAATAAAAACTTCGCATCTTAAATCACGTTTGGGTAGGAAAAAATAACGTAAAAATTTCACTAGGCCATCCCTGAAGGCTCGTTAGTAATTTTTGTCATCTCTACACCTTCCGCAGTTGCGCCCGCGCCCGCACCTGCACCCGCCTCAGCATCTACACCCATATCTCTTCTTTGTTGCATTCTGAGTACCACTAAAGCTCCTCTACCTGCGCCTGCACCCGCACCCATATCTCTTCTTTGTTGCATTCTGAGTACCCTTACAGCTCTTCTATCTCCCTCGACCTCAAGGGCGTGAGCGGCTCCTGGTCTACCTGCGTACCCACGCGCACCTCGGCAGCGCCTTGCAAGCATTAATGGCGATAGGGCTAGAATGGCAACGCCAATAATAACACCGAGAATAATACCTATCAGTTCGCCGTCGCTCATAATTTTTATAGTTGAAGTGCCAGATCCAGGTGGGGCTGGAGATGGAACTGGAGGTGTAGCGCAATTAAATTGTGTATAAATTTCATCTAGAATACTTGGTAGGGTGCCAGGGCATACATCATCGAATCTGGGAGTATCAGTTTTTTGTAGTAGAGTCGCGGTGATAGTGCCGTTGCCAGGAAGATAGCAGAAGAACCCCCCTATAACGCGCTGAAACATAAAATAAATATTAGGTGGCTGATCGTTTAGGCATGATCCAACTAAGCTTCCTAATGCATTCATGAGAGCTGTGCAAATCTCGAGGGAGTTGTTACTGCCATCGTCTGAATAGCATTCAGCGGTTAAAGCTGTAGAAGGAGCGCCGTTTACACCCCAACTGTTTTGTAAAATCCCGAGTTCGGGCCTTGATGATAATGTACTACGCACGAGCTCGAGAGCTCTGTTAAAGCTCCAAAAAATGGTGTCAAACATGAATAACTCCTTAATTATAAAAAAATAAATTTTATGTATTGTGTTTGTTTTAAGCAACTTAAATTATTTACTTAGCTTAAATAAAGTCAGTCAGGCGAAATCTTTTTATAAGCCCCTCGCCTTTTCAAAAGCCCTTGATATAATACTCGCAAAACTTTTAAGGGTAAATTTTTATGTCCTTGCCTGATGCAAAAAAAAAAGCAGATGTTCATTATGTAACAAAAGCAGATTTGCCTTTGGCTTGTCCCATGCCTGGTCAAGCTTTGTGGGATATGCATCCGCGCGTTTATTTACCCATTAAACAAGAAGGGACGGTGGTATGCCCTTATTGCTCAGCAAAATATGTTTTAAAAAATAAGTAGAGGAAATTTAACATGGCTTTAAAAGCAGATACCAAAAAGGCTCTTAAACTCAAAGATGGCTCTGAAATAGTTGTTTTTAGTCTAGATGCTTTAGCAAAAAAAACGGGTAAAAATATTCAGCGCTTACCTTACTCCATCCGGATTTTAGTTGAAAATTTATTACGCAATGTTGATGGTAAAAAAGTAAAAGAAGAAGATGTTATGAAAGCTCTGGATTGGGATGCAAAACAAAAGATTCGCTCAGAGATTCCATTTATGCCAGCGCGAGTAGTGATGCAAGATTTTACCGGTGTGCCAGCGGTGGTTGATTTAGCTTCGATGCGGGATGCAATTAAAACTTTGGGTGGGGACCCGCAAAAAATTAATCCTTTGGTCGATACTGCTTTAGTGGTGGATCATTCGGTGCAGGTGGATTTTTTTGGAGATAATAAAGCTTTTAATAAAAATGTGGCTTTAGAATATGAGCGTAATGCTGAGCGTTATACTTTATTAAAATGGGCGCAAAAAGCGTTTCAGGATTTTCGTGTAGTGCCACCAGGAATGGGGATTATTCACCAGGTGAATTTAGAATATTTTGCGCATGTCGTGATGACTAAAAAAACGCAAGATGGCATGGTCGCGTATCCTGATACTTTGGTGGGGACGGATTCGCACACGACGATGATCAATGGCCTTGGCGTTATGGGTTGGGGCGTCGGTGGTATTGAAGCTGAGGCGGTAATGTTGGGGCAGCCTTACTATATGGAATTACCTGATGTGGTGGGTGTGCGCGTTAAGGGGTATTTACGTGAAGGCATTACTGCGACGGATTTAGTTTTGTATGTTACTGAGATGTTAAGAAAGCAGGGTGTGGTGGGTAAATTTGTGGAATTTTTTGGTGAAGGTCTCAAACACATGAATCTACCTGATCGTGCTACCATTGGCAATATGGCGCCTGAATACGGTGCGACCATGGGCTTCTTTCCGGTGGATGAGCAGACTTTAGATTATTTAAAACTTTCTAATCGTGAGCGGTATGTTGATTTAGTTAAAACGGTGTGTAGCGAACAAAGGTTGTTTAGAGCGGATGCGGCAGAAGAGCCTGAATATTCCGTGGTTTTGGATTTGGATTTAAGCACGATGGACTCAACACTCGCTGGGCCCAAACGTCCGCAAGATCGTGTCGGGTTACGCGATTTAAAAAATATGTTTCATGCTGCTTTAGCCGTGCCAGTTGAAAAACGTGGTTTTGGTTTGAGTGATGAGCAAATTAATAAAGAAGTTAAAGTTGAAGGAATGGAAGCAACTTTAAAACAAGGAAGTGTAGTGATTGCAGCTATTACCTCTTGTACCAATACTTCGAATCCTTATGTGATGATCGGCGCTGGGTTGTTGGCACGTAATGCCGTAGAAAAAGGCTTGAGTGTTAAGCCTTATGTTAAAACCAGTTTAGCGCCTGGCTCACAGGTGGTGAGTGATTATTTAGAAAAAGCGGGACTGTTAAAATATTTAGATCAATTGCATTTTAATTTGGTTGGTTTTGGTTGTACTACGTGTATTGGTAATAGCGGTGATTTGCCTGAGCCTGTTGCCAAAGCAGTGAAAGAAGGTGATTTGGTCGCCGCCGCAGTGTTAAGTGGAAATCGCAATTTTGAAGGACGGATTAATCCTTTAGTTAAAGCAAATTATTTGGCATCTCCGATTCATGTGGTTGCGTTTGCTTTAGCGGGAACGGTGGATTTTGATCCAGAACGGGATGCCTTAGGCCAAGATAAAGAGGGACGTCCTGTGTATCTTAAAGATATTTGGCCCACGCAAGCAGAGATTGCAAAATTGGTTGCGTCGTTAGTTACTCCAGAAATGTTTAAAGAAAAATATGGCGTGGTCTTTGATGGCACTAAAGAATGGCAAGAGTTGAAGATTCCCACTGGGCAATTGTATCAATGGGATCAAGAATCTACTTATATTCAAAATCCACCTTTTTTTGAAGGTTTGAGTGCACATCAAGCACCTCCTGCTGAAATTGAAGGCATGCGGGTGTTAGCGTTATTGGGAGATTCGGTGACGACCGATCATATTTCACCTGCGGGCAGTATTCCTGAGACTTATCCCGCTGGGCAATATTTGTTAGCACATGGTGTCAAAAAAGCAGATTTTAATTCTTATGGTTCGCGTCGCGGTAATCATGAAGTGATGATGCGTGGTACTTTTGGTAATGTGCGTTTGAGAAATTTATTGGTGCCTGGTAAAGAAGGCAGTTATACGCGTTATCATCCTGATGGCGCTACCCTGTTTATTTATGATGCCGCGATGAAATATAAAGAAACAGGTACACCGTTATTAGTGATTGCGGGTAAAGAATATGGTACCGGCAGTTCACGAGATTGGGCAGCTAAAGGAACGATTTTATTAGGTGTTAAAGTGGTTATCGCTGAGACTTATGAGCGCATTCATCGGAGTAATTTGGTGGGTATGGGTGTATTGCCTTTACAATTTTATGAAGGTGAAAATCGCGAGCGCTTAGGTTTGACGGGTCTTGAAACGTATACCATTAAAGGTCTTGGGCGCATTCAACCACGACAAAAAGTAATCGTTGAAGTTAAAGATGCTCAGGAGCAGGTTAGAACTTTTGAAGTGCAAGTGCGTTTAGATAATGACATTGAAGTTGAATATTATCAAAACGGTGGCATTTTGCCGACGGTGTTAAAAGGCTTGGTTTAAAATTGGAACGATCGCTCTCCAGCAGATTGCCATCTGATTTCGGCATAGGGATCTACTCTTCTTTGAGGTGCTTGTTGTTTTGCTTGATACATGTGTTCAATGATGATTCTTAAGGTAATTGCTGCAGCAAAAGTAGTTACTGTAAGTATCGCAAGCATTCCTAGTCGATAGTATAGAGCTGGAATGGGTAGAGGTAGTTTTAGTGTTTCGCTATCAGCTCTGATAATTGGGGCCTCTCCAAAAAAGCAAAGTTCGCCGTAGTGTCCTGTGGTGCACAGAAAAGCTGCTGCGTTTTGATAGCCTTTTTTAAAAGCAAGGTCGTGCACTTCTGTTGTGTGTCCAAGATCAAGGTCAAAGCGGTGTCCTGAGAATGTTGCTATAGTTGTGGCTATAAAAGCGATAGTTCTAAAAATAAGCTGAGGGATTCTGTAGACATGTTTTACATTGTCATTGGGGTGGCAGTTCCAATCTCGAGGATTGTTATTTGCTTTGCAAATACCTCCTAATAGCGTCAAAGTAAAAAAACAAAGTGCTAGAGGCATGAAAAGATTATAGAAGGTAGCATCTTTTAAATCTGGTGTGATGGCAAAGGGATTGGCAGTGGTACAGTGGTTGTGAAAAGCAGGATTTAAACATTGATTAATATTGTTTGCAAAGTCGTGGCGTGCCGCCATGTCACCTCTGTTATAAGCATCAACGGCGTGATTATAAAGTTCAAGACTTAAATTGCTGTCTCTATAGCGCATGGTTGACCTGAGTAGATAAGCGACGAGACCGAAGAAAAATATATATGTGATGGGCGAGCTTAGGAAGTTTTTTTTTAAAATGTTTAATATTGTTCTGAATTTTTGTTCGAGCATAGCGTGCTTATTATAGCAGGCTTTTTTAGATTGTGAAAAGCTTTGTGAAGGTATCGGCTTGGTGTGAGTAATGATAGTCATTCTTGAAAATACGAAGTTATACAAAAAATTGACGTGAAAACTTCACTGTTTGTTCCCGTAGCATAAAAGCCATGCCGTAGGGGCGTAGCTTGCTACGCCCGGTAACTGTAGGACTTTGAAACTCATAGGCAATGATGATTTTTTTATTAAGCAGGCCTTGCTGCTTCATGTTAATGCCTTTGCGGCGCCGGGCGTAGCAAGACTACACTACTGTCCGGAGAAAATAGCAACATAAGTTTTTGGCGCACTTAAGGTCATCAAGAGATTAATTTAAAGAGTGAATCA
>JAGVKT010000038.1 GCA_020050355.1 Gammaproteobacteria bacterium
TCTTGCTACGCCCGGCACGGCAAAGGCATTAACATGAAGCAGCAAAGTCCGCTTAATAAAAAATCATCATTGCTTATGAGCTTTAAAGTCCTGCAGTTACCGGGCGTAGCAAGACTACGCCCCTACAGCATGGCCTTTATGCTACGGGAACAAACAGTGAAATTTTTACGCTAATTTTTTCGATAACTCCGACTTTTGACTCACATATATACACCAACCTAAATTTATTGCAAAATAAGACACCTTTTTTAAAATAAATCCCGTATGAGCATGCAGGAATTTTTTGAATTTATATTACATCTTAATCTCTATGTGGGTCAGTTAGTTCAAGAATACCATGCCTTCACCTGTGTCATCTTAATGCTGATCATTTTTGGTGAAACCGGTTTAGTAATCATGCCATTCTTGCCAGGTGATTCTTTGTTATTCGCTGCCGGCTTAGTATTTTCAACAGTCAAATACGACATCACTTTACTGATCGTACTGTTAATCATCGCTGCTTTTGCGGGTGACAATTGTAATTATTGGATCGGGCGCATCTTGGGCCGTAAAGCCTGCGTACGTTATCCCACCGTATTCAAACCTCAATATTTAATTGCCACTGAAAATTTTTACGCAAAATATGGCATCATGGCCATCGTCCTCGCACGCTTTTTACCTTTATTACGTACCTTTATCCCATTTTTTGCTGGCTTAAGCCGCATGTATTACCAAAAATTTTTAATTGCCAGCATCATCAGCGCCACTGCTTGGGTAAGTTTATTTACCCTCACAGGCTACTATTTTGGCAACCTTCCCTGGGTGCAAAGTAATTTCTCTCTGGCGATTTCACTTATTATTATTATTTCTGTGCTGCCCGCACTCTATAAAGGCATTGCTTATTTTTTTGCGCGCCGAAAAAAAACTGTTAATGTAACAAGGCTATAAAATATGTTTAAAATTTTTACTGAACAATTTACAACACATTTCGAGCAACAACAAAAACTAACATTGAATGATTTATTTGACCAAGAACCACAACGCTACTTGCATTATCAAGCAAGTGCTGCCGGACTAACCTTAGACTTTTGTAGACAACCTGTTACCGCAAAAACCTTAGCTTTGCTCGATAAATTTTATGAACAAACCACACTTCAACAAAAAATTACAGCCATGTTTTCTGGTGAAAAAATAAATACCACTGAAAATCAAGCAGCCTTACACGTAGCGCTGCGCGGCAGTCATCATCCCGATTTGACCACCATCAGCAAACAAGTCGCCACCGAACTCCATAAAATGCAAACGATTGTACAGCGTCTACATCAAAAAGCATGGCGCGGCGCTAGTGGCGCTGTCATCACTGATGTAGTAAATATCGGAATTGGCGGTTCTGACCTAGGCCCACGCATGGTAGTACAAGCATTACAACCTTATCATTACGGCGATATCAAAGTACATTTTGTAGCGAATGTCGATGGCGCCGATATTTATGAAACTCTAAAACAACTTAATCCAGCAAGCACGCTCTTCATCATTGCTTCCAAATCTTTTAAAACCCAGGAAACGCTCTTAAATGCTGAAACCGCTAAAACTTGGCTGCGCAATCAACTTAAAACTACCGAATTGACATCACATTTCATCGGCATTACCGCACAACCTGAACGAGCCATAGCCTGGGGCATTGCGCGCGAGCATTTATTTGAAATGTGGAATTTTGTGGGTGGGCGTTATTCGCTCTGGTCAAGCATTGGCCTACCCATCGCTATTCAAATAGGCATGGAGCATTTTCATAATTTATTAAACGGCGCCCATGAATTAGACCAGCATTTTTTATCCGCACGCCCATCACAAAACTTACCGATCCTCCTCGGATTTTTAGGCATCATGAACCAGAATTTTTACGGCGCTCAAAGCCACGCTATCTTACCTTACAACCAATATTTACAACTCTTTCCGATGTATCTGCAGCAAGCAGACATGGAAAGTAACGGCAAAAGCGTAAGCATCACCGGTCAACAACTCGATTATCAAACAGGTGTAGTATTATGGGGCGGGGTTGAAACCAACGGCCAACATTCTTTTCATCAATTACTTCATCAAGGCAGTTTACACATTCCGGTAGATTTTATTATCGCCCTACAAGCAGCCCACACCTATCCCGAACACCAAAACGCATTAATTGCAAATTGCTTAGCACAAGCAGAAGCCTTAAGACAAGGCAATGACGCAACTCACCCTCCTTTAGCAAAACGAGTACCTGGTAATCGCCCATCTAATATTATCTTTATGGAACAATTAACACCAAAGACCCTCGGCGCATTGATAGCCATGTATGAGCATAAAATTTTTATCCAAAGTCTCACTTGGGATATTAATGCTTTTGATCAATGGGGCGTAGAATTAGGCAAACAACTGACTGAAAAATTATTACCTGCTATTCAACAATTATCCCACCCCTGCGTTAAAAGCTTAGCTGAACTACTTATACCAACTCACTAGAAAATCTCGAGAATTCAGTCAAATAATGTTTGCAATATCATTTTTTTTTTCATACAATGACGATTAAAATACTATAAATGAACTTCCATTAATAAATCAGGAGTCCCATCATAATGATTTACGGTTACTTAGCAGCTGATCAAGAGGGCGGTTCTGAAACTAAAAATAAACTCGAGGCTGCTGCTAAAAAACTAAACCTACAATTCAAAAGCCTTATCATAGATTCACAACCGAACCGTATTGACTGGCATTTAAGGGAAATTGCAGCTCTCATCAAAACCATGAAAAAAGGCGAAACGCTCATCACTTATGAAGCACTCAACCTAGCACGCTCCACCACCCAGCTTCTTGAAATCATCGAAGCACTTGCTGAAAAAGACATTAATCTCCAATTTTTAAAATATCACAAAATTTTTACTGCTGCTGATTTGATAGACACCAAGGCCTTTTTAGAAGTACTCAAAAAAGCTGAACATGATTATGAAGAAAAACGCGAGTCCGAACCCATCGAAAAACGCAACCTCTCAGGCATACCGCTAGGCCGCCCTAAAGGCAGACGCAATAAAGCACGCAAGCTTGACAAACACCTACCTGAGATCAAAAAATATCTAACCCTAAAAATAAGCAAAGCATCCATCGCCAAATTAATTGGCTGCCACGCCCAAACACTCTACAATTATCTCGAAGACAAAAACCTTCTTGATAAAGATGAAGAAGAGCACTTCGAAGCTTAATCACTCATGGAAGCAGCACCAACAGCTAAAGCAACAAACCCAACAATTTTTGTTGATCGTGATGGCGTCATTAACGAAGACAGCGACGCATTTATCAAATCTCTAAAAGAATGGCATCCGATCCCAGGCAGTGTTGAAGCCCTGGCAACTTTAAGTCGTCATGACTACCAGATCATTGTCATCACCAATCAATCCGGCATTGCCCGTGGACTTTTTTCTATAGATGATTTAACAGCCATGCATAACCAACTGCATCAACAAGTACAGGCTCAAGGTGGCACAATCACCGATATTTTTTATTGTCCTCATGGACCAGATGATCATTGCACTTGCAGAAAACCCCTGCCAGGCCTATTTACGCAAGCACAAAAAAAATATAATCTTGACCTGAAAAACTCCTGGTATATAGGCGACAGTTATCGAGATCTTGAAGCAGGCCAAGCAGCAGGCACACACGTTGCACTAGTACGGACAGGTAAAGGCTCAGCAACCTTAAGCAATCATGCTGAAGAATTAAAAAATATCCCTGTGTTTGATAATTTGCAAACTTTTGCCATGTGGCTACTTGCAAACAATAAGGACATAAAAAAATGCTAGTACTCTCTGGTGATGTCGGTGGAACTAAAACACGTTTACAAATAACGCATTTTAATGATAGCAAAGATTTTACCGTCCAGGCACGCAGCCAATATTTTAATCATGAATTTTCTAGCTTCACAGAAATTGTCAAAAAATTTCTAGATCACAACCACATTCCAACAAGCAATATCGGCTCAGCATGCTTTGCTGTTGCTGGCCCTATCATCCAAGGCACCGTAAAGTTCACCAACCTACCATGGTTTGTTGATGAGCAAAAACTAAAAGAAGAATTACATTTTAAAACTGTAAAACTCATTAACGATTTCGAAGCCATTGGTCATGGTATTGAAACGCTCAAAGCGGAAGATAAATATATTTTACAAGAAGGTGAATTTTTACCTAACAAGACCCGAGCCATCATCGGCGCAGGAACAGGGTTAGGAATAGGCATATGTGTCCATAATGGGACTCGCTTTCAAGTTTTACCTACCGAAGGCGGACATGTAGATTTTGCCCCTACCGATGATACCCAATTAGCATTACTAGAACATTTGCGCAAAAAACTGCACCGGGTCTCAATTGAGCGCTTGGTTTCAGGACAGGGACTGGTAAATATTTATAATTTTGTACGCGAACATCCATTACTCAATGAAACCGAAAATCCCGCCCTCAAGTTAAATTTATTTAAACAAGAAGATCCCGCAGCTACCATCAGTGAGTTCGCTTTACAACATCAAGATCCCATGGCGCTCCATGCAATTGATCTATTCATCAGAATTTACGGCGCCTGTGCTGGAAATTTAGCGCTCACTACCTTACCGTATTCCGGGCTCTACATCGTCGGTGGCATTGCACCAAAACTATTAACGCAACTCACTGACGGGCGATTCTTACGGGCTTATAACGATAAAGGACGCATGTCTAATTTATTGACTACAATTCCCATCTACATCGTGTTAGATACACAAATAGGTTTACAAGGCGCTGCTAATTTTGCTTTTAATCTCATTTAAAAGCTGGGCACTTCAAAAAAATTGATGCTTTTCTAAAATGCCTAGATTTTATTTTAATACTCTAGCAACTTTAATAACGTAGGTTAGACGACGCATATGTCGAATCATCTTGGCTAAATGCGCTCGATCCAAAACTTCGATAATCATGTCAATATACATATGTACTGTCAAAGATTCATGCATTAAAAATTCACGAATGTTTCCACCCAATTCTGAAACCTCACGCGTTACCCCCGCAATAACACCTACATTATCATGCGCTTGAACACGCACTTTAACCGGAAAAAACCCCGATACTTGCTGTGACCAACTCACTTGCACCCACTTGCCATGTTTTTTCTTGAGCACTAATTCATGTAGATATTCACATTCGCCAACATGCACCACAACCTTATGCGCTGGCGTCATCACCGCTTTAATACTATCACCGGGAATCGGATGGCAACAACGCGCCAAATCTAAGTTCATCCCTTTATTAGAATGAATCACAAATACCGGCTTCTTTTGTTTTTCAGGAATATGTAAAGCTGAATCATGATGCGGCGGATGCTGCTCTTGAGCATCTTTTAAACTATGACGAATCGCAGATTTAGCTCGGCCCGTCACCACCGCATTCAACCAAAATGCTTCAGGCTGAATATTCACATCCGTACTCACCTCAACCGTTTGACCATTAAGCAATGGATAACTAAAAGGCACATTACGTTTGTTGACATATACCTCTTTACAATGATTGCCAACTTCAGTATGTACAGCATAAGCAAAATCAAGCGCACTTGCCCCACGCGGTAAACATAAAATTTCCCCTTTGGGCGTAAATACATAAACTTCATCAGGAAATAAATCAACTTTCATATCACGAATAAAATCTAAAGAATTCCCCGAGCTCGCTTGCATATCCGCAACTTTCTTAAGCCAATTTCTAGCCTGATCATTAAGCGGATTCTGATGCCCCGAAGCCTTATAAATCCAGTGGGAAGCAATACCATTCTCGGCAATTTGATCCATCATTTCAGTACGAATCTGAATCTCAATCGGCACCCCAAAAGGACCAAACAAAATCGTGTGCAAAGACTGATAACCATTGGCTTTAGGAATCGCAATATAATCTTTAAACTTCCCGGGAATCGGTTTAAAAATACTGTGCACCGCACCCAGCACGTGATAGCAATCAAACACACTTTGGGCAATGATCCGAAAGCCATAAATATCCATGATTTCAGCAAATGGCACTCCACGATCTTTCATTTTTGAATAAACACTATAAAGACTTTTGGTACGGCCAAAAACATGCTCATGCGACACACCAAATTTTTCTAGCCCCTGCAACAAAGCCTTTTCAAGTTTTTCAAATAATTTTTGACGATGTCCTTTAGCACGACGCACAGCTTCTTTTAAAAGCTGATAACGCCAAGGATGCAAGGCTTTAAAGCTTAAATCTTCTAACATAATTTTGATGTGATTTAAACCCAAACGATGGGCAATAGGCGCATAAATCTCCAAGGTCTCTTTAGCTATACGCCGAATTTTGACGGATGAAAGACTGCGCAAAGTGCTCATATTATGCAAGCGATCGGCCATCTTAATGAGAATAACCCGTACATCTGCTGTCATCGCCAACATCATTTTACGAAAATTTTCAGCTTGTGCTTCTTGTTTAGATTCAAAATGCATCTTGGTAAGCTTACTCACGCCCTCTACCAACTCTGCAACCTTAGCACCAAATTTTTGCGCCAACTCTGCTGAATGAACATGAGTATCTTCTAAAACATCATGCAACAAACCCGCCATAATTGTTTCGGCGTCTAAACGCATGTCTGCCAAAATACAAGCCGCCGCAACCGTATGAGTAATATATAATTCACCTGATGAACGCAATTGCTCTTCATGCGCATCAGCCGCAAAAAGATAAGCACGGGCAATATCTTTAATTTCACTAGGACTTAAATAAGAAGCTAAGCGTCGCTGCAACGATAAAAAAATAAACACTATGTTCCTCATTTTAATAAAATGAGCTTTTTGCTCTCAAAATCAGGTAGCGACCTGTTGATTATTTTTCGATATCTTCACTCAAGATGCGCTCACCAATCGTACCTGCGGCAACCTCACGCAAAGCAACCACTGTCGCCTTATCATTATCCCAAGGCACAGTAGGCTCAACACCCGTAGTGAGTAATTCACGAGCACGTTTACTCGCAATCAGCACTAACTCAAAGCGATTAGGAACTTTCTCTAGACAATCTTGAACGGTAATACGCGCCATAACCAACCCCTATATCATAAAATTTTATCAAAATCAGAGCATATTAGCATAACATCAGGCCTACAAGCAAGTTGACTCTTTCAGGATTTTAGTCTCGATGAAGATGCTCATCCTGACCTGAACAACAAATTGCAGCAACCCCTTCAGCTAATTTAGCACTTAAAAATGCATTCGTAGCTGCTAGTGCTGCAGCTCCTCCAGTTTTTACTATCGCCTCAGCAACCCCTATTTTTTTTGAAGGAACTCCCATAGCAACTAACCCTCCCAATAATATAGCTGTCATAATAGGCACTCCGGCAGATAATGCCACAAAACCGGGGGTAACCTCCTTTTCTTCCACCTCCACTTCAAATCCGCCACCACATAACCTGCCACATAAGCTGCCTAAAGCTACGGCAGCAAAAAAAATAGGACCGAAAAGAACCCCTCCTACAACATCATATTTACCTTTCGCATTAGGAAATTCCAATATAAATACGCCCAACCCCATCGCAATTATTAACGCAAAAAGATCTCGCATAATGTAAGTTCGTCTTTTTTTATTTTCATACCTCATTCGTATAATTCTTGCTCTTTCAGAAAAGCTCAATTCTACTTGGTCTAACGTAATCGTTGCGCCTCTCAATCTCAATCCGTCCAAAATTTCTTCAGCTTCAGAAACACCGCTTAATGCGCCTTGCGTGAGGATCGTCCGCATACATTCATTAAGAAGTGACACTTTTTCAAAAGGTCTTCCTACTGCCTCTGCATCAGCTTGTTTTTTAGCAAGAATATTATCTACGATAGCCCAAAATTTATAGCGTGCAGCCCAATCAAGAGCTGCCCCTCCTTCTGGTATTTTTGAGTCAAATGCCCCTGTTGCAGGAGACTTGTAGACACAGCCCATTTCTTTATCTAAAGAAAATCCAACGGCAATCATTTCGTTAGCCATTCTTGTTAAAATTCTTGTTTTATTCGCATCATATTTACAGGAGTTAAGCATGTATATAGCAAAGCTAATAAGAGAATAGTGCTGCTGATAACATTCGGAATAGGGTTTTAAAACATCGAAGGCTTCTTCTTTTTGCAGTTCAAGCACCGACTTCATCAAAGCATGCGTTGGAACTGCCCCAGCATTTAATAACGCCTCTATCCTGTGCCCATTTGCTCTTCGTGTAGGATCAGTTATTTCAAGCTCTAGGCAACGCTGCACTTCGGCAGTGATAAAATCACGACGTACATCTACCATTTGTGCTTGCAGCAATGCTTGATAACGAGTCCTCAGAAAGAGCTTCTGCGCTCTAAATTCAACAATAGCTGCTAGCACTTGATCAACAACAGGACATCCTTGCGCATCAGTAAGTGCAGCGACAGCAGTATCAAAACGGGTTGACACATTTTGGAACTCTCTATTTAAGCGAGCCACCAAGGTTTCTAATCCAGGCAAATCACCTCCTGCAATACGATGATCTACAAAAATCGTACTCAAGCTTTCAAGATCATGCAGATTGCCATCATATAAACATACCCTACCTTGGCGCATCGATCCTCCAATCACAGGATCCACTTCCATTCCACGGCGCCATCTTACAATACGCCCAGGGATTCCTAACAACAATGCAGCTCTATCTAGTGGCACCATAGAATCCGTACTAAACTGAGATATAAAATGCTTTACAATTTTACTTTTAATCAGAGGCTCTTCCATTTTTTTACTGAGCGCATAACTATAAATAACCATTAAAAAATCAATAAATCTTTCTGGCGCCTGACCTCTCAAAGCAATCGTCAATTCAGGGTAATTGAGCGTTGTCCATTGTTTTCCAGAACAATCAATAACCATATACCGATGCCCACGAGTAGCAGTATCGGTATTATGCGATTTAGTAGGAAATGCAAGCGTTATACCAGCGAGCCTGCCAGAAAATCGAAAAGTAATGACTCGATCTTCATGCGCAGGATAATTTCCATGGTGATATTTTGCTCTAGAATTATGACTATACGCCGATAAGTCTCTAGCTTCATCGTAAGGAACAAGATAACCTAATTGACAGAGGCCTTGAAGCAAATCATATCCAGACCATTTATGACATTCATAACGACCCGCTATGTATTCTTTAAAAAGAACTGCTTTATAAACACTTCCTCCATAAGGAGTAAAAAAAGCACCACTACCCACGCCCGCAAAATGCCCTTCATAGTGAGATGGAAACTCATATCCACCACATATCTGACCAAAAAACTTACAAGAGTCACCTTCATCAGAGTCAAATATCTGATGGAATGCAAGCTCTCGCCCTCCTATAATCACATCTAGATCGGTCGCAGCTTTGATTGATCGACACATAGCCGGATTTAGCCATTCGGGATTAATAACAATTTCGCCCCAGACCCTGGCAGCAGCAACATAGGCTGTTTTTGCATAACCTATCACAGCAGCAGTACTCAATGCTTTAAACGTCGCATTCAGAGCTTGCCCCTGAGCTTCAAGAGCTCGAAGGTTAGCTATCAGACTGGGATTGATTAAGTCTTCTCGAGCTATGATCTGAGCTTGAAGAAAGAGCGTTGTACAATACGCCCAAAGAAAAGGGTGAGGAAGCCCTGCGTGCGCACCGGGCGCATTACCTAAATGTCTCGCCAAAGCCGGTAGCAAAGCCATGGCATTACTAATTGTCCCACGCGGAATCAGTGCACTAGTTAGTGCTACAGAATCAGCATCTACCGGAAGTGACAAACCTGTCATTGCGGCCCTAGGAGCTGCCGTTTCTGCAATAGCAGCTACCTCTGTAAGATAAGTTTCACAATCATTCCTAACAAAATGTTCCGCTGTTAATGAACGTGTAAGTTGTAGACGAGCCGTGGTGACCCTGCCCTTTACACTTTCCTCAAAATGGACTTGTAAAAGCGTCGTCAAAGCAAAATATTGAGCATCGATTTTGGCATCTAAAACCTCTAGCTTTCTCGAAATTTCGCGTAATTGAGTTAAAATCTCTTCACTCATTCCTTGAAGGCGATGAAGTTGCTCACATATTGCGTTTATTTGAACCCCCATTTCTTTTAACAGAATATCTGTAGGGTTAGCCATTCCACCTGTAACAAAGCCTGACAAAACAGGTAAAATAGAAGAAAGATTCGCTACTGCAGCCGTCGGACTGATGAGATTTCTAGCAACTGCAATAGCAGTTGAAAAAATTGTATAGGTTACTTTTGCAGCTGCAGCAAAGCGAACAGCAGCCTTTGGATTTTTTGCTCCAATCAAGGCCTGAATCAATATAATTCCATTATTCGCGATAGTATCAATATGGCTAAGGTTTGCAGATTCTCGATCTCTTTCTGCTTGCATCCTCGCTTTACGCTGCAACATTCCTGTTAAGGCACGCGTGAATTCTGCTTCATCCCGAAAACCTTCAGCAACGGCTTGCTTAAACATTGGATCTTGATCTGCATCGGGAAGTGCCCTGATCATTTCAGGAACAGTACCCATCATGAAGGACGGAAGTCCACGTCTGGCAAGTAATGCACTAACATCTCGCTGCACAACTGGAATTCTTTGGCAAAGATCAGTAAGCAGAGGCATAATGACAGTAATATCGGTCCCTTTAGGCATAACAGAAATTCCAGCATCCAGTGAGAGGCCTGGCACACCGCTTGAATCCAAATAAGCAGAAAATCCAAAATTATAGCTCACATCTTGTGTGGCAAAAATTTCTCTCAGTTCCGCGCCCTTTTTCACGAGTGCACGCTGGGTATTGTCGGTTGCAGCACGTAACCCAGCGAGCAATCGATGATAAAGACTAGTTGATTCTGGCAAAGACAAAACAACGCTTGGTTCTTTAGGAATTTGGGGATCACAAATAGTGGCCAACTCATTAAGAATAGCATTCCTTTCCTCGAAAGGCTTGGCATCCAAAGCCCTGCTTAAACGATCGGCATTAATGGTTGATTTAATAAAGTGTTCTTGCGAAGGAGTATAGGCCATAATTTTTCCAAAAAAATTAACTTAGATAAAAATTATAGCTCTATACCTTTTCAAATTGAAGATGCAGGAATTATGACAAAGAGTTTTTTTATTTAAGAAAGCTTCTGAGCTGAGGAATAGCAAGCCTATTCCGAAGGGAAGAAGGTTTCTTAAATAAAAAAAATCAAAGTCAGAAACCTGCATCTTCAGTTTGAAAAGGTATAACGCAACAAGACCTCCATCAAATCTTACCCAAGCTGTGTTTATTACTCACAAATCACACAAAAACAAAACTGTGAGAATATGGTAAACTTATTAATGAGGAGAAAATTATGCCCCCCTCAACCTTCCTTAAAAATTTCAATATCGTACAACTCAACGCGCTTTTAAAACACGTGCGCTTGGGCCTAATGCATCTAAAAAAAATTCTAAATCCTCAAGAACTAGAAAATTTATTTGAACGCTCTGAAATCACCCCTAAACAACACAAAAACATGAAAGCGGATGCACAAGAAAAAGCCGGCAACATTTCAATATTAAGCAACACTCTGATTACCAGTATTTTAGGCATCTGGCTAGGACTTTCAGGTTTTATTGGCTTAGGTTTGAAATCAGTGATCATTTTAACGCTGATTGTAATTATCACCATGATCACTTGTGGCTGGGTGGGCTACGCAAGCTTTAAACTCACCGCCAAAAAAGCAACCGACAGCTTACAACAAAAAAAACTCCATTTATTAGAAATAGAAATCTTAAAAGAACTAACTACCAAACATACCGAAGAACTTAACCAAACTATAGAGGATATCACCAGCGCCTTATGCAATCTCGATCTTAGCCTGAAAAAAAGCTTGCGCAAACAACACAATCTCACTAAAAAACTCCAAAATCATTTAAAAAATACCAGCTTCTATCAATATATCGAACGCATTACCCACAAATACCTACCTAAAAGTGCATCATTAAATGTCCATCCTGCGGTAAAAAACAAAATAGATCAATTACTAGCGGAAATAACCGCACTCAAACAAGCAGAATTAACAATAAAAGCTTCTGCACAACAAAAAACCACAACCAAAGAATTCGATAAAAGTGAAAACAATAATTATCTAAAAAAATTAACAACACCATCCAACATTGACGAACCGATAATTACTAGCCAACATCAATGGCTCAAAAGCAATATTATCGACATTATCACGGGCATTGCCCCTACACTTTTAGGAAGCTTTGCCTCCATGTTTGTGTTTTTAACCGGCGTCCCAGAAATCTTACAAGCATTCAATATCAATGCTAAAGGATTTTTACAACACCAAACTGCCATTCAAATAATTTGTATCAGCTGCGCTTTTTTACTAGCTTTATATTATTGTTATGCTTATCTGCATTCCAATCATAAAAATTTTTTACGCAGCAGAGAACTTAAAAAAACCGAAAAACAAATCGCTGAAGCCAATGATCAGCTTAGTACTACGGTGACGCAACTGAACAAACTGCGCCAAATAAAAAGCATCGTACAAGAATTAGCTTTTTTACATTTAATGATTAAAACTTTCGAGCAAAAAAAACGCTGACTTCACTTCTCTCTGGGTTTAACTGCCCGGAATAATTATTAAAGCCTTTATTGCTTTTAACAACTTCAAACACAGCAACAGTCTTTTGAACCTCTAGCGTGGCGCGAAATAATCAACACCATCATGAGCAGTGTGAGCAGCAAAAGCAAGCCCAGTCCCCGCACCTGCTCCAGCCCCTGCAGCCACAGCAGGCGCTGAGCCTGAAACATAAGCCCCATCATTTTTTTCTTCAGAAACTGTTCTACCAGCAAAGTACCCACTAGGCTTTTTTGCTACAGAACGACCAGGAACAGAGATTGGTCTTGCAGCAGCTTCTTTTGCTTTCAAAGCACTAAAAATTTCTGCAGAAAGAAATTTAATTTGACTAGGAATATGTTCGAATAAAGAAAAGATCAATAGATCTTCAAATATTTTTAGCTCCTTTGCATTCATAGCTACTACGCTGGGATCTAAAATCAAGGTAAACCAAAGATGAGCACGCGTCGTTTCCTGAAAGCAAAACCATTTATACACTAAATGCGCTTCAATGCGACGTAATAAAATAATTTGTTTTTCACGCGCTGATTCAGCATTTTTTCGAAACATATACGCATCATCAGCAACTTTAATCAGCTGATATTTAAAATCTGATGGAACTCTAATAGCATGAGGATAACCATACCTAGAACTAAAACTATCATAAGACAATATCTTTTCCGAAAAACCCTCAATATAAGTTGACGGCGCCTCACCTAAAACACCCGAGTTCTTACAATAAGACATGATGATCGGATTAATCCAGTAATACTGAACTTCTGCCGGACCACAATAAACACACAATGCATCCCCGACGCCCAGCTGAGAACGCGCAGCTTTAGCTTCAATGCCTCCAGGAACACTAAATTCTTGTCGAGGCGTAAGAGCATCTTCACCAACAGTACTAACGCGACGCCTCTTTCTTGCAGTTGCAAGAGGCACAATCGCGACATCCGCAGTAACCGTAGTAACCGTAGTACTACTTACTAACGCAGCAGATGCGGAACCAACACCTGCCGGCGTGCTATCTGAGCCAGCCCCTGACGCAGTAAAAGCCATATCAATTCCATTTGAAAAAGCTAATGCGTCATTGTAGCAAAAATCGGATAAAATTACAATTAAATTATTTTATTATAATATATAATAAGTATTAAGTAATTACTTATATTAAAAATAGGCACAATTGGGAATGACCCAAAGGAGGGCTTATGGCTTTAAGTGCTTTGAAAATTATCGATTAAGAGTTAGAGTATTATGTAGTTAAAAACCAGTGCCCCCCCACATTTGGGAAAGACCCCTAAAGTGTTACCCATGTCTCCGGTATAAACTGTTACCTATGTGTCCGGAACGGACCCGCGAAGGCTGGCGGAGAAGGAGGGATTCGAACCCTCGATAGAGCTTTTGACCCTATACTCCCTTAGCAGGGGAGCGCCTTCGACCACTCGGCCACCTCTCCGGAAGATAACATTATTGCGGAACAGGATTTTTGCTGAAAAAACGCCGGCAGTCAAGAAAAATCTAGCTTAACCTTTAAAAATTATATTAATTACATTTTGAACTATGCCTAAGATGTGGCATAATCCCTGCTCTTTAAAGGAAAGCAAAATTAAAATGACGCACACCGAGTTGTTAAAAAAATTAATAGATCTATTAGAAGACAAAAAAGCCGAAGATTTGGTTGTTTTAGAAGTAGCGCCACTAACCAGCATGACCGATGCCATGATTATCGCCTCAGGAACTTCAAATCCCCACTTACGCGCGATGATGAAGGCAGTGGTAGAAATGCTCAAAAAAGAAGGCATCCCCCCTCTGGGCGTTGAAGGTGAGCAACATGGTGAATGGATCTTATTAGATTTGGGTAGTATATTGATCCATTTGATGCTGCCTGAAATTCGCTCTTATTATGAACTTGAAAAACTCTGGTCGGTGCAACCCACATAACAACAATTCAAGAGCTAAATTTTTATAGGCATCATTTTTACATTAAAACAAATAATTTATATATATTTACTAGTAAATTTTATTTTTAAATAAAATGATATTTATGCTTATTAGTGATTTGCAATTGGTGTTTTTTTATATTAGTATGAACAGAGAGGGCTGCTCTTTGTTGGTTAATTTATAAACTATCAAGACAGTATATTGCAGGATGTAAAAAACTTGGATACCCTGAAAAGCTTGGAGGCTATTGTGCTTATTTTAACAAGAAAAATTGGAGAATCTTTAGTTATAGGCGACGACGTCGTAGTAACCTTATTGAGCATAAAAGGCAATCAAGTTCGCCTGGGAATTAAAGCCCCACAAAATGTTTCCGTGCATCGCGAAGAAATTTATCAACGCATTTGTGATACTTTAAAACAATTCGAAGTTGAAGAACCCGAATAAGGTATATATGTGAATCAGATGAAGGAAAGCTATATTCAACTACCAAAATATAAACATTTATTCTAAAATTCCCTTTTACTAAAACCCTGCAGGGAATTCTCATGACTCAAAACTTACTCGCCTTATGCCCGCTCGATGGCCGTTACCATCAAAAAACTGAAGCACTACACCCCATCTTCAGTGAATTTGGCTTAATGAAATATCGCGTCCAAGTAGAAATTTCTTGGCTCAAACAGCTCTACGAAGCCGGAATCATCAACACTCAAACCCCACCCGACTTCGCTCCACTCATCAGCTTGATGCAAAATTTCAGCCTCAAAGATGCTGAAAAAATTAAAGCGCTAGAGCAAAGCACCAATCATGATGTCAAAGCTGTTGAATATTTTTTACAAGAATTTTGCTGTGCCTATCCTGACCTTGACGCGCTCAAAAGCTTTTGGCACTTTGCTTGCACCTCTGAAGACATTAACAATCTTGCTTATGCATTGATGCTGCAAACAGGAATAACCCAAGTATTAGCACCGCTTTATAATAAAGTAACAATAACATTAAAAAGCTACGCTCATGAATATGCTGATGTGGCTATGCTTGCTCGCACTCATGGTCAAGCTGCGACACCAACCACCCTCGGCAAAGAATTTGCAGTTTTTCAAACACGTTTACAACAACAAATCACTGAGATAAAAAAAGTTAAAATTCTAGGAAAATGCCACGGCGCAGTAGGAAATTTCAATGCACATCTCATCGCCTACCCTGAAGTCAACTGGCCCGAGCTTGTCGAAAATTTTATCAAAAGTTTAGGCTTAACTTATACTCCTTATGTCACTCAAATTGAACCTCATGATTATCTCGCCGAACTATTCCACGCCTTCATGCGCGCCAATACCATCCTCATCGATTGTTGCCGTGATATCTGGACCTACATTTCTTTAGGCTATTTCACTCAAAAACTTAAAGCCAAAGAAGTAGGTTCATCCACCATGCCGCACAAAGTCAATCCTATTGATTTTGAAAACGCTGAAGGCAATTTTGGCTTAGCCAATGCCCTCTTTGCACACATGGCAGACAAATTGCCCATCTCACGTTTACAAAGAGATCTCAGCGACTCTACGGTATTACGTAACATTGGCACTGCCTTTGGTTATACCTTAATTGCCTTAACAGCATTATTAACAGGCTTGAATAAGCTTGAACTCGCCCCCATAACTATAACAGCAGACCTAGAGCAACATTGGGAGGTTTTGGCCGAAGCTCTACAAACAGTGATGCGGCGCTACGGTATCGGCGATGCTTATGAGCAATTAAAAACCCTCACCCGCGGGCAAGGCTTGGATCAACAAACTTACCAAAGCTTCGTAAATACATTAAAAATCCCTGCCGATGCTAAAGAACGCTTAATGAAATTAACGCCTGCCACTTATACCGGCTTTGCTAAAAAACTTGCTGAACAGGCCTAAAAAGAGTAAGCTTTTCACCCCGTCCTCTGTGAGATAAACAAGGAACACCATGAGCGCATTTGATCAAGATCACTTTGATGAACTAACTCTCTCGCAAATCCGCGAGCTAGTTGCCTTAGGCAAAGAGCAAGGTTATTTAACCTTAGCCGACATCAATGAGCACCTTCCTGCGGAACTCACAGATCCAGAACAAATTGACGGCATCGTGACTGCCCTCAACGACATGGCAATCCCCGTATTCTCCTCACTTGAAGACGTTGATCCTTTTTTATTAGAAAACACCCCTGCTCCTACCAACGAAGAAGAATTACCCGAAGGCACGCCAGTAGCATTGGCCATCGATGATGATGAACTAGGCCGCACCAATGACCCAGTACGCATGTACATGCGCGAAATGGGGACTGTAGATTTATTAACCAGGCAAGGCGAAATTCAAATCGCCAAGCGCATTGAAGAAGGCACGCTCCAAGTTTTAGACGCCATTTCAGATTACCCTATCGTTATCGAACAATTTTTGAACTCCTACTATCAATCCCAACAAGAAGAACGCCCGTTAGCTACAATTATTTCTGGCTTCACCGATGAAGAAGACGCTCCGCCGCCAATCCCACTCGCAGCTTTCTCCGAAGATAGCAATGAAGAAGATCTCCCTTTACCACCTCCAGTGGCTAAAGCCAATAATGGCAATAACGATGAAGATGAAGAAAGTGAAAATAGCAGCGGCGATATTATTGAAATGGACATGGGTCCCGATCCTGAGAAAGCAGCAGCACGTTTTGCAGCCCTTAAAAAACTTTCCGAAAGCTATAAAAGCACTTTCAAAAAAGAAGGCCCTCAAGGCAAAAAAACCATCAAAGCCAAAGCCAGTCTGAAAGAAAATTTCTTAACTTTTAAATTGGCTACTCAAGAATTCAATCGTCTCACCGGACGCTTACGCATAACTCTTGAAACCATTCGCGAACAAGAACGCTTTCTCACGCGTATTTGTGTAGAAAAATGCCGCATGCCACGCAAAGATTTTTTAAGTGCATTTCAAGGCAATGAAACCAACTTAGAATGGGTTAACGAGCTCAAAAAATCCCCGAATAAAGAAAAATTACTTGAATACAAACCCGAGATTTCTGAGGCCCAACGAAAAATACAAGCAGCTGAAACGCTATACGGCATGTCACTTAATGAAATCAAAGAAGCGAATCGACGCATGTCCATTGGTGAAGCAAAAACACGACGCGCCAAAAAAGAAATGATCGAAGCCAACCTACGCTTGGTAATTTCTATCGCTAAAAAATACACCAACCGCGGCATGCAATTTTTAGATCTCATCCAAGAAGGAAATATCGGTTTGATGAAGGCTGTCGACAAATTTGAATATCGCCGCGGCTATAAATTTTCAACCTACGCCACTTGGTGGATCCGCCAAGCTATCACACGCTCTATCGCCGATCAGGCACGTACCATTCGTATTCCCGTACACATGATTGAAACCATTAACAAACTCAATCGCATCGCGCGACAAATGCAACAAGAAATGGGCCGCGAACCCACGCCTGAAGAGCTCAGCGCCAAAATGGATCTAGCTGAAGATAAAGTACGCAAGGTCATGAAAATTGCCAAAGAGCCCATATCCATGGAAACCCCAATCGGTGATGACGAAGATTCACACTTGGGTGATTTCATTGAAGACACTTCAGTCGCTTTACCAGTTGATTCAGCAACCAACGAAAATTTACGCGAAGTCACGCGTAAAATTCTCGACGGCCTCACCGAACGTGAATCCAAAGTATTACGCATGCGCTTTGGTATCGACATGAACACCGATCACACCTTAGAAGAAGTCGGCAAACAATTCGATGTAACACGCGAGCGGATTCGACAAATTGAAGCTAAAGCTTTACGTAAATTGCGCCACCCTTCCCGCGCCGAAACTCTAAAAAGCTTCATTGATGATATTAACGAAAAATAATCAAACACTCACGTGTGATTATTTAATTATCGGCGCTGGAATTATCGGCCTAACGCTGGCTTATCAACTGAAACTCAAAAAACCTCAAGCGAAAATTTTAATTCTCGAAAAGGAGGCTGAAATTGCCATGCACGCAAGCGGCCGTAACAGTGGCGTAATTCACGCAGGATTTTATTATTCAGCCGAATCACTAAAGGCAAAATTCACCTGTCAAGGCAACCAATTACTTAAAGCATATTGCCGACAAAAACAAATTCCACTGCTCGAATGCGGTAAAGTTGTGGTTGCTAAAAATGAAACCGAAATCCCCAAGATCCAAGAACTCGCACAAAGAGGACTACAAAACGGCGTCCACGTCAAAATTATTGACACACAAGAATTAAACGCTATCGAAGCTAATGCTAAAACCTGCGAAATAGCGCTCTATTCACCTGACACCGCTTCGGTTAATCCTAAAACCGTAATGTTACAATTAAAAAGTGATTTATTAGCTCAAGGCGTTAATTTTATTTTTAACGAACATTACTCTAAAAAAATAGATGCTCACACCATCAAAACACAAACAGGACAAAAAATAAGCGCTCAAAAAATAATTAATGCCGCCGGCCTCTATGCCGATAAAATCGCCAAAGATTTCGACTGCGGTCATGATTATACGATTTTACCATTCAAAGGAATTTACCTAAAATATACTGGCACAGACCAACCTCTCAAAACCCATATTTATCCGGTACCTAATCTTAACAATCCATTCTTAGGCGTACACTTTACCATCACTGCAGATCAACACTTGAAGATCGGCCCAACAGCCATTCCTGCCTTTTGGCGCGAAAATTATCAAGGCTTACGTCATTTTAAACTCAAAGAATTTTTACAGATCCTGGGCATTGAAACCTTATTACTAAGCAAAAATAGTTTTAATTTTCGCAAACTCGCGCTTGATGAGTTCCCTAAATACTTTAAAAACAACTTGATCAAAGAAGCAGCTGCGCTGGTGCACACTATAAATCCTAAAAATTTTACCACTTGGTCAACGCCTGGAATTCGCGCACAACTTCTTAATACACGCTCTTTAAACTTAGTCCAAGATTTTTTAACAGAATATACAGAAAGCAGCATCCACATTCTTAATGCCGTCTCACCCGCATTTACCAGCAGCTTTGCACTAAGCAAATGGATAGTAGATACCCAACTTAATTAACAAAAACCTCATGATAGAATGAAGGCGCCATATAAGGTTGCTTTTCAAGTTGATAACAATCTAACAAAGTAGGTAAAATTTGAATTGATTCAACTTCTTTACGACTACGATTTGCTTTAACATCTTTGCCATAAAAAATCGCAACACCTTCAGGACGATGATAGCCTGTACCTACATCTCTGTGAATAAGCTCAATGCCATATTCATGCTTTGCAATAGGTTGCCCTTGAAAATAAATATCATCGGTATCTACAGTTTGCAAATTATAACCTTTCAATTTTAAATTAATCGTATTATTAGCAATGATATAATTAAATAAACACCCACCCTGCGCACTCGTAAATTGCTGCGTCACTTGCTTGAAAGCTTCAAGTATTTCTGAGGATTCACACAAAAAAGCAAAATAAGGTTGCATCGACAAAGCGCTTTTAACACGATCTGCAAAACCCAATTTTTTAATAAAAACCTCAGGCTGGGTAATTCTTAATTCACCTCGATATTGACCACGATCAAGTGCTTCTTGCCCCATACTACTGACAATCACAAGCTGATAACCTTCTTGATCACATAAGCTTTTAAATTTTTTTAATTGTTGATTAGTAATATCCATGGCTCTTTCAATATTTTTTGCTAAAAAGCGTTCTCGTTTTGAAACCAATTGATAACAAAAATCTTGCGGAAAACTATACTTCCAATAGCGATGCATCATTCCTGCAACATGATTAGAAAAAAAAGTAGAAAAATCGGGTTGATAATTTTTGACTGAACGCCAATAAAAATCAAAGGCAACAGGTGCCTGCATAATAGAACGAAAAGTTTTATAATTAGGATTACATTTTTCTAAAAACACATGCCATCCAAGTTTAAAAGCAGTACTAAGCTTTAAACCATTTTTAAGCAAATGATAAAGCGTCTTAACATAGTTCTTTTTTATATTTACGGCTCGGGCAACAACACCGCCATCACGCTTTGTTTGCTCCAAATTAAAAGCCTGAAAAGCTTGCAGTGACTCAGGAATTGTTTGTGAATCCTGCGCAAAAGTATGTGGTACATAAAAACTATAGATTTGCCCCTGAGGAATGGGCCAAGAATGCAAGCTGCCAAATACACCTACTTTATAATTATT
Organism: Gammaproteobacteria bacterium; assembly: GCA_020050355.1. Classification (GTDB taxonomy): domain Bacteria; phylum Pseudomonadota; class Gammaproteobacteria; order Francisellales; family CACEW01; genus CAIQBE01. Next base: position 20,726 of record JAGVKT010000038.1, read on the forward strand.
TTGAGCTAGAATTTCCCAAATTGGCATATACGAAGTTGCAATCTCTTGGTTAACAAAATAAATTTGATGCGTATGATTATAAACACCGCGATGCATTGTAGGCCAAGTACAAAAAGGCGTCAGTTCATCGGTATCCCGAGTAACAGTGGTAAACTGAGAACTGTTGTTAATAATCGCTGCCAAAACTGACTTTGGCTTTTTAGTGATGTAATCATCAATCACAACCCAAGGTACTTCATTAAGTTCATAGCAGAGTATTTTCATTTTATGAAATCCAAGATGAGGATTACAATCGCCACGCAGTATAACACGGCGATATTTCCTTTTAAAAGAGCCTTGCCCGACTGCGCATTTTGAAATGCGAAGATTTTACTTGGCGTTACGCTTCACTGTCTGCTCCAAAATCAAATGCCATGCCGTAGGGGCGTCCCGTAAGTGTCATCCTGTGGAAATCGCGGAGCGATTTAGCACAGGATCCAGGATCAAAATAGTTGTCGCACAGCGACACGATAATAAGGAAAAGGTAA
>JAGVKT010000057.1 GCA_020050355.1 Gammaproteobacteria bacterium
ACGGCAGTGGGGAGGATAACGGCAATTGCGCATACCTTAACCTTGCTTTTATTCCGGACAGTTAAACCTTAGGGAGAAGTGAAATTAAGTTCGCATTTTGAACTGCGTTTGGTATATACTAAGTACTTTAAGTGGTTACAGAACTTGAGGATTATAAAATGGCGGCGGCGGCATCAGTAGGAGTGTCAGAAATTTCTGAATTTGATATTCAATATCATCAGTTGAGCTTTGAGGCAAGGGTATTAGCAGATACCTTTACTGAGCAGCGTGCATTTCACAAGGTAGCACTAATAGGTGCTGTGAGTTCGCGCATATTATTATCTAGTCTAGAGACAAGCTTAGAAGCAAGATTGGAGGACTTTAAAAAAACGCATCCTGTGCTAACCAGCAGCGGGTTATTTGCTTCATCGATTACTTATCCTTTGGCTTTCAAGGGCGACGAGAAGTTAATGGCGTTTTGGAAACATTTGACAGAATTCGTAGAGAGAAATAAAACGAAGATTATTACGATAGAAGATACAAAAAAAATTTAGAGATGTTAAGTTACATTAAAGAACAATTTTTTTTGGAGACTGTAAGTTTAGTGCATGATTGTAGTAGGCTGACTATTGATGCGATTGTGTTTAGCAACTTGATCAAGAATTTATTAGAGAGAAAATTAATAACTGACCTAGATCTTGCTATAAAAAAATCGAGAGGAAATGCTTTTTCTAGAGATGATTTAAGCGCTTTAAGAGCAGTGGTTGCAGTTACAATTAAAGAATTTAATAGGGTTGCTCAATATGAGCTTGGTCAGTGGAAGGTGGTGGGTGATTCTTCATACCGAAATGAAAGTTTTGTTGTTGCTTTAAAACAAGCACCCTTTAGAATTCATGTGAAAAATATTTATGCGCTGCTTATAAACTTTGCTTATGCACTGAACGTACCAGAATTTGAGCGATATCCAGAAATAGAATTAATGCTTCAAATAACGGATGAAGCGTTGTTGAAACATCGTACCTATATTGCTTTATTAAGAGCGCAATTGCGGATAACAGTGAAAGATGAAATGGCATCTACAGAAGCATCTGCAGATGCTGTTTCCGTGGATGCGGTTATAGGAGGCGCTGGTGCGGGCGCGGGTGCGGCTGCCCGTGCTGTGGATAGCGATGGAGAAGATCCGAGTGTTGTGAGAATAGCATGGACTCTTGATATTCGAGTAGCGCTTCGTAGATTGCTGGATGATCTTGCGTTTTTGTCTGCTGTAGTGCGAGAGCGAGGTTTTTCTTATAATCTTGAGGAGCGCTTTATCGTCTTTTTTGTAGCTCCTTCGCTTAAGCTTTTTAAAAAACCGGAAGCGGAAGAGCTGCGTTTATTTGCATCAGAGATGGAATCTATCCTTTCAAGGGATGAAGGATTAAAAGAAGAATGTAGATTGTTTTTTCAGGATCTAAAAAAATTCTTTGAAATTTATCCAGCTAATAAAATTGTACGTACTGATTTTGAGCGAGCAAGGCATGATCTTGTAAATTCTCTAATTTATGATGAGCTTGCTGTTTTCAAAAAAGCATGGAGAGCGTATCTGAGCAAAATACCACTGCCTGGGATGAGCGTAGGATTATTAAAAAAAAGAAGTGCCGAAGTGATCATAGCTATTTTGGATGCACCTATAAAAATAATAGAAAAATATGGTCGGTCGAATGATGAAATTATATCAAGTATCCAGACGGCCATAGAGGCTTTTGCAGATATGGATGGTGATGAACTTTTTGTAAGTTTGCTTGGTACTCCAATATCACGAGGGCTTGGTCTTGTAAATGCAGATTTTTTTGAATTGACAAAAAGGACTTTTAATTTTCTTTTGCAGCTTGCGAACGCCCTATGGGATTGTGATGGAGATGGAAATGAAGGAAAACTTGTAAGTTTAAGACTTAAGTTACATTTAGACGAAGTGGAAACTTTTGATCGAAGAATTATAAAAAATTTAAAAGAGCAGCTTTTGTTAGAGCCAAGTCCCGGTAAAGTAGCGACACCTTTTGCAGTTGTACCCCGTACTGCAGGAGGGAAAGGGGCTGTTGCTGGAGTTGAGTAATTGTTCATTAAGCAAGTGGATACAAAGGCTGCATCCAGCTTAAAATATAAATGCTGAGGCAACTCGCTGCGATGATTAGTGTGGTAAACATGGCATACAAATGTTGTCGGCTGAGTAAAATGATACCAAGATAAAAAGGAAATACTGCGCCAGCACTATAGCGACCTATCGAGTCAAAAACGCCGGAGCTGAAGGCGGGCAAGAGCAATAACAAGAAGAATAATGCTTCTTTTTTAAAAGCTTTTTTGTAAAGGACGATCATTAAGAATAAAGCCAAGACGCCCATCCAAAAATTATAAGTGAGTGAATGTACTTGATCGCGAAATTGATAATATAAATTATGAAAATGCCAGCCGGTTCGATCCCAAGCGGATTCGGCATGTTTAAAGGCTAAAGGATCCCCTACATGCTGCCATAAATAGGCCATGAAGGCTAAGAGACCAAGCGGAATGAGCAGGATGAATAAATAGGTATTTTGATACTGTCGATGGACTTTATAATCTGTGATAATAAAGGCCAGCATAGGCAGTATAATCAGGATGCCCGTGGGCCGCGTAGCTGAAAGCAGCATTCCGGCGATTCCCATCAAAAACCATTTTTTATGTAACGCTGCAAGCCAGCAAGTGAGAGAAAGTAGCAAAAATAAACTTTCGGTGTAGATAGAAACAAAATAAATATTGGCAGGGCTGATAGCAAGTAACAATGTGCCATAGCCGGCAGTCTCTGCATCAAAATAATAAATGAGCAGTTGATAAAATAAGCTTAAGCTGAACAAAAACAATAAATTCGAAAGTATTTGGCCGATGATGATAGGATTGCCGTGGGTAATAAAACTTAGACCTTTTACTAAGAGTGGGTACAGCGGAAAAAAAGCATAATTTTGATAATGCGCATAGCTAGGATCAAGATTTCTAATAGTGCTGTAGCCTTGAGTGATGATGCTCAAATACCATTTGCTATCCCAATGAACAAACCAATTTTCTGGACTTTGTGCGCCTAGATGAATAAATAAACTGTTTAAAATAAATCCGTTACCAAGATAAGCGATAAAATAAATCCATAAGCGCGTTAATATAAAAACGATGAGGCAATAACTGAGCCATTTTGGGATATGTGTTGAGATATTGTGTTGTGTATGCATGCTGAATCCTAGCTAAAATAATAGAGATTGGTCATCCAGCCTAAAAGAAAAATACCTAAAAAGTTGGCTGTGATAATTAAAATCGTAGTTTGCAGGTAAACGCTGCGTTTACTTAGCGATACCAAAGCTAAATAAAAAGGAAATTCAATACCTGCATAGCGTGCTAAAGAATTCAGTGAACCTGACTCTATGCCTGCAGCGATGATGAGCAGTAAAAATAAAGCTTCTTTTTTGAAGTTGGCATAATACAATTTTACGATTAATAATAGAGTGAATATTCCAAACCAGAGATTATATTTTTGTCGATGTGCCTGTTCGCGTACTTGCCCATAAAGATCATGCATATGCCAGCCCGGACGTGCAAAGACATTCTGGATATGAATAAATGCGAGCGCATCGCCGGTATGGTAGTGAAGATAGGCCATAAAAGCCAGTAATCCCAAGGGTGTGAGCAAAGTCCAGAGATAAGCTTTATTAAATTTTTTGTGAGTTTGGTAATCGGTGATTACAAACCATATTAGCGGAAGTAATATCAAAAAACCGGTAGTGCGCGTTGCTGAAAGCAATAATCCTAGTAGTCCCGCAACGAGCCACTCTTTATGGAGTGCTGCTAACCATACACCTAAGGACAGCAATAAAAATAAACTTTCAGTATAGATAGATGCAAAATAAATATTAAAAGGGCTGATGGCTAATAACAGTGTCCCATAACGTGCAGCTTGGTCATCATAATAATATTTGAGCAGTCGATAAAATAATATCAGGCTTAAAAATAAAAAGCCGTTAGCAAGTAATTGCCCGGTAATGGCGGCAGGGATATATGTACAACTGCTAAAGATGCGAATCAATAGAGGATAGAGTGGAAAAAAGGGATAATTCGCATAACCCTCAGCGCCGGCATGAGTGTCATAGCCATGCATTGCAACCGAAAGATACCATGAGCTATCCCAATGTAGCAGTAGATTGCCAAAGCTGAGCCCCAAGTGCGCATAAAGATTAACGAGATAAGCAAGGTAGTAAAGGAGAATGCGGCTGCCTAAAAATAATAGGGTGCAATAGTAAAGGCTATGGGTGTTTTTACTTAATGATGCTGTGTGCATGTTCATGAGATGGTTTTTCCTAAAGTTGGTATTATGCCCATTGTACTTCAAAACATTAGTTTTTTAATTGCTGTTTTTTTGTTTATACAAAGACAATTCAAAATCCGAACTTTAAGTGAAACCGCTTTAGATTTTTTAGAGTATATGAAAGCGCATCATGTTTTGTGCGTTTGCCGCTATGGCCAGCTTTTTGAAGTGGAATGGGTATAGAAGCACGGCAGGTAGAATATATTATGATGCGGTGTTGCGCTTTTTTAAAACTAGCTGAAATAATTTATAAAACCTATCCAACCTAAAATTAAAGCGCTTAAAAAACTTGCTTCAAGGATTAGTGTAATCATCATCAGGTTATTTTTACGTGCACTTAAGCTGGTTAGTGCAAGATAGAATGGAAAGGATGCGCCGATATATCGTCCTAAAGAGTCAAATACGCCGCCGTTTAGCGCGGGTAAGAATAAAAGCAATAAAAATAAAGCTTCTTTTTTAAAGCCAGTACGATACAGTTGATAGGTGAGAAAAAAGCCAAAGAGCAGCATCCAAAAATCGTATTTTAATAGATGATATTGATCGCGAAACTGGATGTATATGTGTGCTAAATGCCAGCCGGTTCGACCCCAGGCGGTTTGAATATGTTTGAATGCAAATGGATCGCCAACGTGGTGGCCCAGGTAAGCCATGAATGTCAATAATCCTAGTGGCATGAGTAATATCCATAAATAGTTTTTGCTGAATTTTTTGTGCATTCTATAATCATCAATGATAAACCAAAGCATGGGCAGTATGATGAGGATGCCTGTAGGTCTTGTGGCACTCATAAGCGCACCGATCAATCCTGCCCAGTACCATTCTCTTTTGAGAGCAGCATGCCAACAGCCAAGGCATAAAAATAAAAATAAACTTTCGGTGTAGATGGAAACAAAATAAATATTGAAAGGGCTAATTGCTAGTAATAATGCGGCATAGCGCGCGGTGAGTTCATCGTAATAAATTTTGGTTAGGTCGTAGAAAAGCTTGAGGCTTAATAATAGAAATAAATTGGACAAGAGTTGTCCGCTTATGACTGCGGGTATGTGTGTGCTTAAAGTAAATAATTTAACGATGAGTGGGTAGAGCGGAAAAAAAGCGTAGTTCGCATAGCCTTGTAAATCCGGGTGCTGGTCATAACCATATTGAATGATGCCAAGGTAAATCTTATCGTCCCAGCCTGGTGTCATCCAGTATTGTGGGAGTAAATTAAGATGCAGGTAAATATTCACGAGATAAGCTGTGTAGTAAATTAAAATTCGGCTAATAATGAAAATGCTTAAACAGTAGTGCCACGGATGATTGCTAATTTTTATGCTCATGTTTGTTTATACCTTTTTTATTTCAAGATGTGAGTTCTTCTCGAGGTTCTGTGCTTGCCGAAGGCGAGGCACAGCAATGAGCTTGAGGTGGTGGCATTTGTGAGGAAGGTTTGCATTTTCAAGTATGAATGGTATAGATTTTGCTGTAGTGAGCTCACAATTAACCTTACTTTAGGCTTTTAGTCCTTATTATACACATTGCTTGTTGCCGTAGCATAAAGGCCATGCTGTAGGGGCGTAGCAAGCTACACTACTGTCCGGAGAAAATAGCAACATAAGTTTTTGGCGCACTTAAGGTCATCAAGAG
>JAGVKT010000087.1 GCA_020050355.1 Gammaproteobacteria bacterium
AATGCCCAAATGTAAGGGGAAACAAGCAATGTTTTTTGCCCCATTTTTTGAAGGTTTCCGCCATCTTTGGCGACAGCGCCGGCAAAAATAATATGCAAAAGAACATTCACTAACATGATTAAATAATAAATAGATGTTAATTGTGCACTATATGTTTCGACGAGTGTGTCTAGCATTTTTGATCCTCTTTTTTATGTGTAAATAATGTGGGCTATAGCTATAGGAAACAATTAGAATAGCACTGATTATTATCAAAATAGCAATAATTTGTGTTTCGCCTACGGTTTCCCCAAAAAATAAGTTTCCCCAAAAAATACCGGTTAAACTTACTACGCTGCCTGTTAAGCTATAATAAACAGAGCCTGCATATTTGATTAAATAGAAAAATAAAAGATAGCCAATGCTAGATAAAATAATTTCGAGAATGACGGCGTATTTTGGAAGATCAAAAGGTGGCAATAAAGAGTAAAAATCGTGGTGAAACCAAACAAATGGGGCTAAAAAAATGGTGGATGTTGCTAACATACCAATGGAGGCGGCGTAAATACCAACGGAAGAAGGTCGCGCATGCGAAATATAAACTGCGCACAGAGCAAAGCAAAGTGGGCTGACCAGTGTTAACCAAGCCCATGGAGTTAATGGAGGAATTTCAGAAAGTTGCGTGAGCGAATGAAAAGGAAAAATAAGATAAAGCAAGCCAAAAAATCCTATGAATACTCCAGCAATCCGTTCGATTGAAAAAGATTCTTGTTTAAAGACGCAGGCAATGGGGTAAACAAATAACGGGACTGTATTGACGAGAACGGCGAGCATACCGGCAGGTAAGTGAGCGGCGGTGTAATACATATTGCTGTTAGGAATGGCGATGCCCAATAAGCCACACAGAAAAAAGAAAGGCAGGTATGCTGATTTAAACGAAGCGCGAACATTTTTTTGTTTGCATCCTAACAAGATGAGAAAAACCGTAGGGCCTAACGATTGCCAAAAAGAATATCCAAGAGGAGGAACGCCATGGGTAGTAGCGTATCGCGCGATGGAATAGCCTGAACCCCATATAAAGCCGAGTAACAATAACGTGCCTACTGCTTTTAATGTCGAAAAAGCAGGCATAGGCGGCGGTAATATGTCTGGAGTTTTTTTCATGGGCCTAATGATAACAAAAAATATTGAATTCAGACAGCCAAATTTTTTACTAGCCTCCCGACTCAAATATTGTGTTCCTTGTATTTGGGATTCCGATAGAAATAAAGCAGTACAAGTATTGCAATCATATCAATAATTCCCATGGTGAGCTTTGTTTGCCAAAATGAACCGACAAAATACTCATAAGCACGACTGGCAATAAGAATACCTATTCCAAAAATAAAATTGGATAGTGCAAATGAACGAAAAATACCATAATTACGTAAACGCTCGCCAATCAGTGAGAGGCTTAATGTCCAAATACTCACCGCTAATCCCCCCTCTATGGTGGCAAGCACGTAGTACGCGATAGAAGAGGGGCTGTGCATTAAAAAAAGTCCTGCGTTGATAAATTTTACCAGTGCAAGCACAAAACCTACCAAAATAAGCATAAAAAAGATGCCTTTTTTATCGCCTAATCGACCCATAAACATAGGAATTATAATGCTACCGCTATAAATACAATATTGATAATATTGAGGAAGCGTATTAGGTAAGACTTCTTTCGCTAACAAAAACGTATAGGAAAAGATCGCGGTATTGAATCCACATAATAAGGAAGCGATAAAAATATAGTGATATTCTTTAAATAAAGCCTGAAAACTTTTGGTGGTTTGCCTTTTAGTTTCTGAAGCAGGTAGAGCAATTTTGTGGGTTAATTTGGCAAATATAATTAGCAAAAAAATAGTATAGATCACACCGTCATAATGATGATGATGAAAAAGACGAAGAACTAAATGATCTTCCGCCGAAATACTGGCTAAATCTACAAAACCAGCTAATCCTTCTGTGACTCCTTCAATGGTTGCTCTCCATGCGGGTGGTGCATAAAGCTGGCGCCAGGGTTCTGTTAAGTCAAAAATGACATTACTTAATCCAGGTAATAATGGATATGACTTTATTGTTGTTATGCTCGGAGCGACTAATGCTATGATTAAACCAAACATCAATGCTAACATCAACCAGCGCTGCTTATCTATATGTTGTAAGCTTTTGAATGTGCATAACAACAGAACGACCACGGCAATATGTTGTGCGATAATATTAGCACGAGGAATGAGCGACGCATCTAAATGATACTGAAAAACATAAGCTTGAAAAATATTAGCGCCAAAAACATACATGAGATAAGCAGATAAAAAAATAACAGACGTCAGCACTACCAGCGCCATGTTGCCACTAGTGGATTTTGATGTTTTCACTTTAATGTCTCCAATCGTTTCATTAAATCAAATATTGTCTATAACGTAAGCATATCGTATCATTTTTTTATTTACTGGCGAAAGTCCCCATGAGCGAATAAACCCTCTCAGATTTTGACACCAAACCCCCTTATGTTTATACTGCTGACACTTACAATGATTGATTTTAAATTACACTGGAGAGCATTTGTATGCCATTATCCACACTTACGGCTGTCTCACCCATAGATGGGCGTTACCATG
>JAGVKT010000112.1 GCA_020050355.1 Gammaproteobacteria bacterium
CCCCTAGAAGGTGGCGCGGAGCGCATTAATGTGCTTAGCACCTGTCACTTTGTGCTATTTTCTCCGGACAGTAGTGTAGCTTGCTACGCCCGGTAACTGAGGGCTTTGAAACTCATAGGCAATGATGATTTTTTTATTAAGCAGGCCTTACTTTTTCATGTTAATGCCTTTGCTGTGCCGGGCGTAGCAAGGCTACGCCCCTACGGCATGGCCTTTCTACTACGGGAACAAACAGTGAAATTTTTACATTAATTTTTTCGATAATTTCGACTTTTGATTCACATATATACCTAAGAAATACCATGCAACAACAAAAAGCTATTTACCAAGCCTTTGATCCCTTCCCAAATAATATTAAGACCAATACACAGGCTGATAAAAGCAAATAGTTTCATAATAACCAAAGTGCCATTTTTACCGACTTTATGGGTAAGATAACCGGCGTAATAATAAGAAAGATAAGCAGTCAACGCCAATAAAAATATTCCAATAGAAAGTCCTAAAAAATGACTGATGAGCAAAAATACGCTGCTGTTATCAGCTTCATTAGCACCTAAAGTCACAGCAACGCTAATCGTGCCTGGGCCACAAATCATCGGCAAAGTAAGCGGAAAGAAGGTCATTGTTAAAGCTTTTTCTTCGCTAGAGATGTGATAAGGATTGGGTTGGTTATCACCTTCAGATTTATTCATAATTTTCCAGGCAACCATTGCTACTACTGAGCCTCCAGCAATTTGTACGATCGGAATAGACAGTCCAAAAAGCTTTAACACCCATGCGCCTAAAGCCAAAACGATAATTAATATCACAAAAATATTAACCGCAATTTTTTTGGTAATGCTGCGTCGTAATTCTGTGGGTAATTCATAAGAGATAGAGTTAAATACAATAGAATTACCCAGAGGATTTAACACCGGAAAAAGCGCCACATAACTCATAAATATGCTATAGAATGATGAATAAAATAAAGCAACTAAAAAACTATTACTTTCCATATAATCTCCATGTTATTAATTTTGAGTTATGGCTACAGGGTCTTCAGCTAAAGACATTAAAGAAGCATTACCTCCTGCGGCAGTAGTGTTGACCGTGATGACACGTTCAATGGCTAAACGCGGTAAATAATAGGGGCCACCCGCTTTAGGGCCCGTGCCTGATAAGCCTTGACCACCAAAAGGTTGCACGCCCACAACCGCACCAATAATATTGCGGTTAACATAAATATTGCCAGCATGAATATGAGTTTCTAAGTAACGGATGGTCTCAGGAATGCGGCTATGAATACCACAGGTAAGGCCAAAGCCAGTGCTATTAATCTCATCAACGACATTTTCTAAATTATTACCATCAAAACGAATGATATGTAACACCGGGCCAAAGACTTCATGTTGCAGTGCCTGAATAGACGGAATTTCAAAAAGCGTCGGTGCAACAAACGTACCTTGAAGCGCATCTGCTGGCAGCGGTGTTTGATGCAATAGTTTATGTTCAGCAGAAAATTTTTTGATATGCGCAAGTAATTGTTCACGCGCAGCATCATCAATCACCGGGCCCACATCAGTGCTGAGCCACAGCGGATCACCTATTTGTAATTCATCCATAGCACCTTTTAACATCTGAATCACTTTATCGGCAATATCTTTTTGTAAATATAATACTCGTAAAGCCGAGCATCGTTGCCCCGCGCTATCAAAAGCCGAAGCAATGACATCTTTAACAACTTGTTCAGGTAAAGCTGAAGAATCAACCACCAGCGCATTTTGGCCGCCAGTTTCTGCAATCAAAAAAGCAAGCGGTCCTGGCTTATGAGCCAAGGCTTGGCTAATAGCTTGAGCGGTAGCATTGGCGCCGGTAAAAATAACACCAGCAACGCGAGGATCTTGGGTGAGCTGTGCACCAACAGTTTCTCCTGTGCCAGGCAGAAACTGCAGCACATCTTTGGGGAACCCTGCCGTATGCATGAGTTGAATCGCGGTATAAGCAATTAAAGGAGTTTGCTCCGCTGGTTTTGCAATAACTACATTTCCGGCAGCAAGCGCAGCGGTGACTTCACCCAAAAAAATTGCTAGAGGAAAATTCCAGGGGCTAATACATACCACAACGCCGCGCCCATGGAGCGAGAGCTGATTGGTCTCTCCCGTCGGGCCAGGAAGTTGCATAGGTTGACCAAAGTGAATACGCGCTTGTTGGGCATAGTAACGACAAAAATCTACAGCTTCACGCACTTCGCCCACAGCATTACTCACGCTTTTACCGGCTTCTTTAATAGCAAGAAACATAAATTGCGCCATGTTTTGTTCTAGTAAATCAGCAAAGTGCTCTAATAAATTTGCGCGTGTTTCAGCGCTGGTTTTATGCCAGATTTTAAAAGCTTGTACAGCTTGCGTGAGCGCAAGATCAACATCAATGGCATCTGCTTGCACCACATGACCAATAATTTCTTGATGGCGTGCTGGGTTAACTACCGGTAGCGCAGGAGCTGATGCTTGCGTGCGTTGCGCGGCAATTAAAGGATGTGCTTGATACGTGGCTTTACTAAAAGCCGCTAACTCTTGCGCTAATTTTTCAAGAACCTGCGTGTTGGTTAAATCCATACCTTTTGAATTCATGCGTACTCCATAAAGCTGACGTGGTAAAGGAATGCGAGGATGAGGCGTGCCGTGTAATGCTTCAGCAACGGCCACCGGATCTTGTAATAATTCTTCAAGTGGCATAGTCTCATCAATAATTAATTTGACAAACGAAGTATTCGCGCCGTTTTCAAGAAGTCGACGCACCAAATAAGCCAATAGATATTCATGACCACCACAGGGCGCATAAATGCGGCAAGGCAGGGCATCAGGATTATTTTTATCAACCACTAAATCATAAAGAGTTTCACCCATGCCGTGTAAACACTGAAATTCATAGTCGCGATAATTTCCAGCTAATTTTAAAATAGCTGCAAAAGTATAAGCATTGTGCGTAGCAAACATAGGATAGAGTAGGTCGGTATGTGCGAGCATTTTTTTAGCACAGGCCAAATAAGAAACATCACTATAAACTTTGCGCGTGAATACAGGATAACCCTCAAGGCCATTTTCTTGACAGCGTTTAATTTCACCATCCCAATAAGCACCTTTAACCAAGCGTACCATAAGGCGTTTTTTAGCACGTTGTGCCAAGGTAATTAAAAAATCCAGAACACAAGGTGCGCGCTTTTGATAAGCTTGCACCGCAAGGCCCAAGCCATTCCAATCCTTTAATTTTGGATCAAGCGCAAGCGCTTCAAATAAAGCTAAAGAAATTTGTAAACGTTCAGATTCTTCCGCATCAATAGTCAAGCCGATGTCATAGGATTTTGCGAGCAGGCATAATTGTTGAATGCGCGGTAATAAGCGTTTAAAGCAAATCTCAATTTTTGAAAATTGATATTGCGGTAACAACGCTGAGAGCTTGACCGAAATTCCCGGGCCTCGATACACACCCTGTAAACGCTCGCTTTTACCAATGGTGTCGATGGCATGAGTATAAAGTTTAAGATAATGTGCAGCATCTTGGTCGGTGCAAGCTTCCTCACCTAACATATCATAAGAATAACAAAAACCACGCGCTTCATTTTCGCGCGCGCGTTTTAGACCTTTTTCGATGGTTTCGCCTAAGACAAATTGATTGCCTAAAATTCTCATGCCTTCTTTCATCGCTAAGCGAATCAAGGGCGCGCCTTGTTTTTCGATAAGTTTATTGAACACATTGATAAAATAATGATGCTGCGCTTTAGCATTCGTCAAAATTTTACCTGTGATCATCAAGCCCCAAGTACTCGCATTAACGAATAAAAATTTGCTCTGGCCCAAATGCGTCGCCCAATCGCCTTCAGCCATTTTGCTCGCAATAAATTTATTAGCGGTGTCAGCATCGGGAATGCGCAACAGCGCTTCAGCCAAACACATGAGCACGACACCTTCATCGCTCGACAAATCATATTGCTTCAAAAAAGCATCCAAGCCGCCGCGCTGCACGCGCTTTTGGCGCACGTTTTTGATAAGTTCAGCAGCAGTCACACGAATGTCAGGTAACAGTGCTTGTGGAATCTCCGCCTCTTTAATCAAGGCGGCAACACAAGCAGCTTCATCACGCCGATAATTTTCAGCAAACTCTGGTGCAAAAGCGCTAGATTCAGAAAATGGATAAGCAGTTAACATCGAGATTTTCCGTGGTATACAAACGCAATGACAGTAGAAAACTCAAGCCTAATAATATACAAAAAAATCAGCGCAAAGTACACTACTTTGTAAAAATCAGAAAATTTCCATTTCTTTACATCCCCAAGGCTTTTAAGTATATTAAACACCTTGCGTGGGCTCATAGCTCAGTGGTCAGAGCAGAGGACTCATAATCCTTTGGTCCCTGGTTCAAATCCAGGTGGGCCCACCAATAAATGCCGGTCTATACCATTCGTACTTGGAAATGCGAACTTCCTCAAGGTCATCCTGTGGGCCTGAAGCGTAAGCGTAAGGCAGCACAGGATCCAGGTGCTCAATCGCATGCAACGCAGTTGCATTCTTACCTTTTCCTCATTATCGTGTCGCTGTGCGACAACTATTTTGATCCTGGATC
>JAGVKT010000042.1 GCA_020050355.1 Gammaproteobacteria bacterium
ATAAGGAAAAGGTAAGAATGCAACTGCGTTGCATGCGATTGAGCACCTGGATCCTGTGCTAAATCGCTCCGCGATTTCCACAGGATGACACTTACGGGGTGCCCCTAGAAGGTGGCGCGGAGCGCATTAATGTGCTTAGCACCTGTCACTTTGTGCTATTTTCTCCGGACAGTAGTGTAGCCTTGCTACGCCCGGCGTGGCATAGGTACTAACATGAAGAAACCAAGGCCTTTTTAATAAAAAAATCATCATTACTTATGAGCGTCAAAGTCCTGCAGTTACCGGGCGTAGCAAGCTACGCCCCTACGGCATGGTCTTTGATTTTGGGATAAACAGTGAAATTTTTACGTTATTTTTTCTATACCTTCGCATTTTGAATTGTGTTTGGTATAGTGAGTAAAATTTTTTTGGTTAGATTTATGGCGTTGCTTTTGCATCGTAAGCTTGAGCCGCATGCGTATTTGCTGCTTGATGTTGCGCGTTACTTGGCTTGTCTTTCGGTGTTTTTTGGGCATTTTTTGTTTTTGTTTGTGGTGCGTATTTATGGTCTGGATCACACTTATTACAATATTAATGGTTTTGTTGGTGCGTTTTATTTTTTTTCGCATGCGATTGGAGTGATGGTTTTTTTTGTGTTGAGTGGTTTTTTGATTGGGTATAAAGCTTTAGCTGAGGTTCATGTATCGCAGCGTTTTGATCTTAAAGATTATTTACAAAGACGCGTATTCAGAATTATTCCGCCGCTTTATTGTTCGTTAGTGTTTATGCTTTTTGTGCTTGGGGTTATTAAATTTTTTCATCTCTTTGGGAGTGAAAGTTATTTTTTGACTGGGGATGAATATAACCTCGTGACCAAAGCAAAAGTCGATGTAGGTGTGATCCTTAAAGTATTATTCTTGGTGCCAGGAAATACGCAGGTTCCAACAAATGTAGCGCTGTGGTCTTTGTCTTACGAATTTTATTATTATTTGTTGTTTGCTTTTATTTTGGTGGCTGTTGTTAACAAAAATTTCAAACAAATGTTTTATGTTTCAAGTTATGTTATTTTTTTGCCACTGATATTTTGTTTGGTGCATCATGCGTATATTCCTTTATTTGTGAAAGTGTTTAAGTTGAGCGTGGTGTGGTGGGCGGGGGTGCTTATTGCTTATTTATATTTAACGCATCGCTCGATGCTGCAGCCTTTGGTTTGTTTTGGTTTGGCTTTGGGGTTATTTATTTTTGTTTATCCTTTGATGACGCGTATGGGCGATGTGCCGTTGGAGTTGGTGGGCGGATTAGTTGCTACTTTTTTAATTATGGGTTTGGTGAATTTTAAATTTACGCGTGCGCCTGTGAAGATTTTGCAAAAATTGGCGCAGGGTAGTTTTTATACTTATACCTTTTATTTGTTTCATTTTCCGCTGATGTTGTTGGTATTTTCTTTATTAGGGCCGCGCATTTTGCATTTTCATTGGCTTGCTTATGGGGTGTTGTGTTTTGGGCTTTTATTGGTTACCAATATTTTAAGTTATTATTTGGCGCAAGTTTTGGAAAATCGTGCTTTTTGGGTTCGGCTCTTAAAAATTAACAGCGTTTTATAAAAATATTTGCGAGACGATCTTCAGGAAATTGTTCTTGTATTTCTTTGTAGAGTTTTAGTGCCTCAGGCCAGTTTTTTTGTTGAAAGGCATTAAAAGCATGGCGTGTAAGCTCACATAGTTTTATCTGTGCTGATGTTGCCTGAATAAATGCGGGTGCTGTAGGTGTAAGTGCAGCTACTAATTCATAAATTAATACCGGATGTCGACGGCCTGGAATGCTTGCAAAATCGATGGGTCTAAAGAGGAAATCTTCTTGTGCAGCCTGATAGAGTGCGAGACTTGCTAAAATATCTAGGCCATAAGTTTTGTTGATGGTGGTTAAGTTCATGGCGAAATTGACGTTTTCGCCTAACGCAGTGTAATGCATTTGATCGGCGCTAGCGATATTGCCTACAAAGACATTGCCTGTATGGAGTGCAAAACGCGTGTCATAACAAGGTTTGCCCTGTGCTTGCCAATCAGCATTAAGTTTATGCATTTCATGGCGACATAAGAGTGTGCTCAAACAGGTATGTTTTATTTGTTGATCATCTTCAATCGGCGCACCCCAAAAGGCCATTAATGTATCGTTCATGTAAGTATTCGCTTGGCCCTGCGTTTCTAGAATGATTTGTGTCAAGGTGTTGAGATAGTCAGAAAAATGCTCTGCCAAAGCTTTGGGTTTAAGCCGCTCAAGATGTGAAAAGGTGCTTATTTTAGTAAACATTAAAGTGAGCTGTTGTTTCTGGCCGCTGATTCGTGCCATGGTGTCGGTGCTCATTAATTTTTTGATGAGTGTATAAGGAATATATTCGCCTATTAATTCGAGGGTTTCTTTGCTGGCGTTTAAAGCGTTGCTCAGGGTATTTATTTCTTTTAAATGTGAGCTTGGGAGCGGGCTTTGTGCAAATTCTAATTGTTGTAGTTTGAGAGCATCTTGAGTTAATTGTTTTAACGGTTGTGTTAAGCGTTGTGTGGCAAAGAGTAAGAGCAGGATGGTTAGCGCTAACATTGCTACTGCAAAGGCTAGAATAATTTGGTCGGTATGGTTTACTTGGCCCATAATTGTTTGTAGAGGTACGATTGTGCCTATGCGCCATTGTGTGTGATAGTCTGTTTTGAAGTTCATTATGCCGACGATGTAATTAGCATTATTTACGTTAAATATGTGAGGATAGTTGGGGTGCAAGGTTTGATCAGCGAGTGCAGCAGTGATTAAACTATTGGGTTGAGAAAAATTTGCCGTTGTTGAAAAAGCTGTGCCTTGGTCGTTAATGATAAATAATGTACTGTTTAAATTTTGTTGTAATTGCGTGAGTAAGGTATTAATTGCAGTGGCATTAAAATCGACACCAATCACGCCTAGAACTTTACCTTGATCAATGATGGGGTAGCTGAGCGTTAAGCCAGTAAGATCATTAAAAGAGTCATAGGTGTTAATCCAGTAATCTTGATTGCTGATAGCGCCTTGATACCAAGGATTATTGCGTGGATCTGTGAGCGGATTTTCATGAATCACTTGCAGTAATTGAGCGTTGCTATCGTAATAGGACCAGGTAGTCTGATTTTTTTTAGCATCGAGGTATTCTATGACTAATGCAGCATTGCTGTTTAACTTGGGGATAAAATCAAGTGTTTGTGTATTATTCAGGGGGATAATTTTAATAAAATTTCCTTGATTATCGGCGATATAAATATTGGCAAGATCAGGATTGGTGGTCAGCAAGCTTTGTAAATTTTTTAATAATTGTGCATCATTTAATTTTAATGGTGCCGCGTTCAGTATCTCTGCCATAGTTTTGATGACAGTGCCAGGTTTTAAGAATTCATTTACTTGACTAATAGCTGTGAGGTTAGAAAGTTGGGTAAAATTATCGGCGGTTGTTAAAATAGCATGTGCATATTGCTCATGACTGTAATTGCGGATGCCTACAAAAGTTAAGATGAATAACGGGATCAACACCAATAATAGCAGCGCTTTAAAACTATAAGTAATTTTTTGAGCCATAAGTGTGCTGTTGAAATTTTTTGGTGTGAATAAGGTTTATAGATGATATACCAAACGCACCCTAAAATGCGAGTTTCTTTCATAGGGTTGTATACCAAATGCAGTTCAAGATGCAAAGTTAATTGCACTTCTCTCTCAAGGTTTAACTGTCCGGAATAATTTACGCAATGAGGATTAGCTTTCAAAATCGCAGCATAATCCCGTAAGTGTCATCCTGTGAAAATCGCGGAGCGATTTAGCACAGGATCCAGGTGCTCAATCGCATGCAACATAGTTGCATCCTTACCTTTTCTTCATCATCGTGTCGCTGTGCGACAGCTATTTTGAGACTGGATCCTGTGCTAAATCGCTCCGCGATTTTCACAGGATGACACTTACGGGGTGGTGCTGTGCTTGAAAGCTAATCCTCATTGCGTAAATTATTCCGGACAGTTAAACCTTGAGAGAGAAGTGCAATTAACTTTGCATCTTGAACTGCGTTTAGTATATTCAAGAGAAATAAAAAAACCTGCACGGAGGCAGGTTTTTTTATACTAAATTTAAATTATTTACGCTTTGCTGTGATTGGGTAGTGCAGGGTTAGGGCCAGGATTTGGATTTGGATTTGCGCCTAAGCTCACCCAGCCGTGGTTCGATGCTAAGGTTTGAGGGCCGCCAGCGGGTTGATATTGGGGCTGTGGTGCCGCTAAAGTTAGCGTTGCTACTGATGCTAATACTACTGATACAACTAATTTTTTCATAGGATGCTCCTTGCGTTAATGTTTCTGATCAATTTAACCACTAGGTACAGTTTAGCCTAGTAGATGTACAAGTACAATAAATGTTTTTAATTTTTTTTGTGCGGTTTTCAAGTGGTTCTATTTAGCTAAGGAAACGTTTGCCAAAAGCCAGGGCTCTGTTTAAAATGAGCGGCTAATTAAAAATTTTATTGTTTATATGCGGCTTGATTTTAATCTTGAGGGTTTTGAGCAAGAATTTGCTACAAAAAAATTATTATTGCATTCATGTTGCGCGCCGTGTTCAGGCGATATTATGGAGCGGTTAATGGCTGCGGGTATTGAATATACGATTTTCTTTTATAATCCTAATATTCATCCGCTTAAAGAATATGAATTGCGTAAAGATGAGAATAAACGCTTTGCTGAGCAACATGGTATCGCGTTTATTGATGCGGATTATGATCGTGATGAATGGTTCAAGCGCGCTCGGGGTATGGAGTGGGAGCCTGAGCGTGGCATTCGTTGTACCATGTGTTTTGATATGCGTTTTGAGCGTACGGCTTTGTATGCGCATGAACATGGCTTTACGGTTTTTACCAGTTCGTTGGGTATTTCACGTTGGAAGAATATGGCGCAGATTAATGATTGTGGCTTGCGCGCAGCGCAAAAATATCCGGGGATGCATTATTGGACTTTTAATTGGCGTAAGGAGGGTGGTTCTGCGCGGATGATTGAAGTTTCAAAACGAGAGCAATTTTATCAGCAAGAATATTGTGGCTGTGTTTATTCTCTGCGTGATACCAATAAGTGGCGTCTGAAAAACGGTCGCCCGACCGTTGCCTTAGGGGTTAAATATTATGGCCGAGATGATCAGGGCACTTCCTGCACTTAAAGATAATTACATTTGGGCTGTTGTTAATGATGCTGGTCAGGTGATTGTTGTTGATCCCGGTGTGGCTGAGCCAGTAATAGCATTCTTAAAGAATCAAGCTTTGGATTTGGATGCGATTTTAATTACGCATAAGCATGCAGATCATACTCATGGTGTGTTTGAGTTGTTAGAAAAATTTCCGCGGGTTTCGGTGTACGGTCCTGGTCAAAAACTTATTCCTGGTGTGACCCATGAAGTTGTTGATGGCCAGCGTATTGTGTTAGCAGGTTTTGCAGAGATTCATGTTTTGGCAATTCCTGGGCATACTTTTGAGCATGTGGCTTATGAATTAGCGCAGCATTTATTTTGTGGGGATACTTTGTTTTCTGCTGGATGTGGTCGTGTTTTTGATGGTAGTTATGAGCAACTGTTTAAATCTTTGCAAAAAATTGCGAGTTTATCACCTGACACTAAAATTTGTTGTGGTCATGAGTATACTTTGGAAAATCTTAAATTTGCGCAAATGCTGGAGCCAAGTAATGAAGCGGTGCGTATGCATGTTCAAAAATGTGAGCAGCTTCGGGTGCAAGGTCTACCCACCTTGCCTTCTACTTTGGCACTAGAAAAAAAACTTAATCCATTTTTGCGGCTAGATGCTTTGGAGTTGCGAGAAAATTTGCAGCGGCATTTAACAACAGATCTTACTGAGGATTTGGAAATTTTTACCGCTTTGCGGCAATGGAAAAATGCTTTTACTTAAGGTGGAAAAACTTTGAGTAAATTGTTCATAAGCCCGCCAGCGATCATATTGAGATCGTAATTTTTTTTTGTGATTTTAGCGAGCGAGGTCCAGGCTTGATTAATTGCTTGTGGGGTTGTTTGCATGTTTACATTTAGGCCGATGCCAATGACTAATGCGGATAAATCTTGATATGTTTGCGTTTCAACCAAAATGCCTGCTAATTTTTTTTGCTCATAGAGAAGGTCGTTGGGCCATTTTAAGGTCAAGGCAGGTAGAGATAATTCTTCTGTGAGATACCGCCGCAGCACTTCGCCAGTCTTTATGCTGATATCTTGAAGTTGGTGTAAGGGCTCTCTGCAATAATATAAATACGAAAGATAAATATTTTGTCCCGGTGGAGAAATCCAGGTTTTGCCGTGCTGGCCTCGGCCTTGAGTTTGTTCTTCGGCTAAACAAAATGCTGCTTGGCCTTGAGGTATTTTATTTAGTAAAAAATTATTGGTTGAATCAAGCGTAGTAAATAGGTAAATCGGGAGTGTGGCGGGGGCTTTAGTGAGCGTTCTTAGTGTTTCAAGCTGGAGCTGCATTTTTTTTACATTGGCAAGAGATAGGTGACGCCTGCGGTGACAGAATCTATGGTGGCAGGTGTGTTTGGATAGCTGCTGGTGGTCGCGTTATCCCAATTGCTGCCAAAGCTGTGTTGATATTGTACGTAGAGGTTTAGATTTTTCAGGACATAATAACCCATACCTCCTGCGACCGCAGGGATCCAGCTGCTTAAATCGGCGGAGCTATTGGTTAAACTTAAGCTCGATGCTTGATGTGCGGCACCTGCTTTTACGAAGGTGTTGACGCCATTGTCCATTAAATAAGTGCCGGTGATTAAAACTTGGATGGCCGAATTCGTAAAGCTGCCGCTGTTGGCAGGATTAGGCGTACCAGAATAACTGGTCTTGCCGTAATTGATATAATTGGCTTCAAGCCCGCTTGCAAAGTGCGGATTAAAATTATATTGATAACCGAGGTTAGCGTTATAAGTGTATTGTTGGTTGCTATTGTCAGTGCCGTTTAAGCTCGGTGCATTCTGAGCTGCGCTAAAGCCTGCGCCGCCGCCTATGTAAACATTTGCTAGTGCAGTATGACTTAGAGCAAGTAAGCTTGATAGAATGAGTAAGCGTTTAGATTTTAGCATAAATATAGCGCTAATTTTTAAAATTCCAAGGTTTTGAGGCGTTATAAATTCAGAAATATTATGACAAATTTTTGTAAGGATAGCTAGATTAATTTTTCTTCAAGCTGTTGCAAATTTTTTGTAATATTATTTTTTATGAGTATGCAAGTAATTTTCTGTATTGCTTAGCGGCGGCCCGGAGCTAAGAGAGATGTGCTTGAATCTCCGGTGCTGTTGGCGGCTCTGATTTCTAGAGGATAATAATCTGCTTCTCTTCTGACTCTTTCTTCTAGCCATGCGCGTAGTGCTGGTCTTCGTCTAAGGTAGCTTGTTGTTCTTTGAAGTTCAGCCGTTGCTGCTGTAAAAAATGGGAGGTCGATGTTTTCTGCACTTGCAGATAAAGATCTATTAGTGGGAAATGTGACAAATATTGCATAGGCTCCTATTTGCAGAGCATCTTCTTCTGCATTATGCCATTCTCGCTCTCTTCGAGTGAAGAAATACGTTGTTCTCAAATGATAGGGGGATTCCTCGTGGAGATCATCATATCCTAAAAATGCATTTCTGATCTCCGTGTAAGGGTTGCTTGTATAACGCGATCCTATTTCGAGATGAGCTTCCTCAGGAGGGGTTAGTTTTTGTTTCATCGCTAGAATGAGTGCTATAAAACTTGTAAATGTTGCTATTAAGGCAGAGTGTGTTAATTCTGATGAAGCGCCCATGTCGTCCGCCAATAGGCCGATATTATAGGTGGCGGTAGGATTTAATGATGATGGGAGAAGGGTCTGTCCTGAAGGGAGAGTGCATATGAGGGGTAGGGTAGAATTTTTTGCACATGCTCCGGTAAACGTTCTAAGGTAGCTTGCTTGATAGCCTGCTAATGCAGTATCTGAAGGAGTTAAATCTCTAGAGATTCCGGTAAGAAAGATGCTAGGGAGTGCGGCTATTATTAAGTTGCTGATGATGTTGTAAAGCGTGTAGTAAGTTAAGCAGCTTTTATCACTATAATAAGGATGAAACTTTCTACTCAGGCCATTTGCAAGAGTTTTTAGTGTACTTAATATTATGAGAGCAGTAGGGAAGCAGAAGAGGGATTGCCAGCTCATTCTGCCTTTAGTGTCTTCGGGGATGCCTTTTTGCCATAATTGTCCCATGTAAGTGTTATTGCCTGCGGCGAAGTCTAGCTCTGCTCGGCTCTCGCCTGCTGCTTGTTGCGAAATATAGTTAGAAGAAATGTGGAATAGAATATTAGCTATGCTTAAGGTCCATGTGATAATTGCAGGGATTGCGGCGATTAAATAAATGCAATTATTTATTCTGGTGTTTTTCTGGGTTTTATCTCTTAAGAATAGGATTTTTTCAGGATTGTTTGCTATAAGTTCGTCTGGATTTTCAAATGTTTTTGCAAGTGTGCTATCTCTTCTTTCAATTAAATCTCTGCGGATACTTGGATCGTCGGTAATAAACAGGCTTCTAAGCGCTGCATCATTGCGAATCCTTAATATGCTGTCGTTATAGGGTCGGAATGTCAGTTCGAATCTGTTCATTAACATGCTGTCGGTATAGAGTTGGAATGTCAGTTCGAATCTGTTCATTGGTTGGGGGATAAATATCGAGCTATTTTCAAGTTCAAAGCCTTTAAGAGTTAATGTTCTTAAAAAAATTGATTCTTTCCTGTGTGCAATGAATTCACGGTAGCGTCGACCTTGAGGGGATAGTGCTTCTGCTGATAGCATAAATTTTTTTTCATTAATAATCTGTTTTTATTATATACAATTTTGCTTTAGGATGCAAGATTTTCCTTGCGTTAAGTAAATGTGGCTAAAAATCCCTTGCGTCTTTTTGTAAAATAGTCTACTATGTCATGCTCTTAAAAGAGATTAGATGTCGTTAGAAGGTTTGAGATTATGAAAACATTAAGTGCTAAAGCCGTTGAGGTACAGCGTAATTGGTTTATCGTGGATGCAGAAGGGCAAACGTTAGGGCGCCTTGCGAGCCAGATTGCTACTCGCTTACGGGGTAAACATAAGCCTATTTATACACCTCATGTAGATACTGGGGATTACATTGTGGTTATTAATGCCGCTAAGATTACTGTTACTGGTAATAAAGGTTTGACTAAAAAATATTATCATTATAGTGGCTATCCAAGTGGGATGAAAGAAACCAATTTTGATAAATTAATTCAGCATCATCCTGAGCAAGTGCTTGAGCTTGCTGTTAAAGGTATGTTACCCAAAAATCCTTTGGGGCGTGAGATGTTCAGAAAGTTAAAAGTTTATCCAGGTGTTGAGCATCCTCATAGTGCACAACAACCACAAGTTCTTAAAGTTTAATTAAGGGTTATCATTTATGGCAGTATCGCAAAATTTAGGTGTAGGCCGGCGTAAAACTTCAACTGCGCGTGTGTATTTACATAAAGGTTCGGGTAAAATTTTGATTAATGATCGGACCGTTGAAGAATATTTTGGTCGTAAGACTTCGCGTATGATTGTGCGTCAGCCGCTAGAATTATTAAATGTATTAAATGACTTTGATATTAAAATTAACGTTAAAGGTGGTGGTATTAATAGCCAGGCGGGTGCGATTCGCCACGGTATTACCCGTGCTTTGCTTGAGTTCAATGACGAATTTAGATCTGTTTTACGTCAGGCAGGTTTTGTTACGCGTGATGCTCGTGAAGTCGAGCGGAAAAAAGTGGGCTTGCATAAAGCACGTAAACGTCCTCAATATTCGAAACGTTAAAAAAGCTTTGCTTGTTCCTGTTGGGCGGTGTGCCTGTAGTTTAGTAATAAAGAGAGGTTCATATGGCTTTTTTGGGTAGTCGCCGTTCTTTAATGACCTTGTTTAGTAATAAGTTATGTCCTTGGTGTCATCGTGTGCGCATTGTTTTGGCAGAAAAAGGCATTACACCTGAAATCGTCGAAGTAGACCTAGAAAATTTACCCGAAGAATTATTAGAACTTAACCCTTATAGTACAGTGCCTACTTTGGTAGATCGAGATTTGGTGCTGTACGAACCTAATATTATTTTGGAATATTTAGAGGAGCGTTTTCCTCACCCACCGTTGATGCCTGTTTATCCGGTGACGCGTGCGCGTAGTCGTTTGATGATGCTACGTATTGATCGGGATTGGTATGCGCCGATGAAGCGCATTCTTGAAGGTAAAAAAGACGTTCAGGAATTGGCGCGTAAAGAATTGGTTGAAAGTTTATTATCGATCAGTAGTGTTTTTGGCGATTATAATTTCTTTTTGAGTGAAGAGTTTAGTTTGGTTGATTGTAGTTTAGCAGCTATGTTGTGGCGTCTGCCTGCGTTGGGGATTGATTTAACAAAATACGAGCATGCTAAGCCTATTCTTAAATACATGGATCGTATCTTTAAACGCGAATCTTTTATGCAAAGCTTATCTGATGCAGAGCGCGAAATGCGTCCCGGATATTATCGTATCGAAGCTTAGCTTTATTGTGCCTTTTCCGACGGATCCTACTGGTCATACCTCATTGTTGACATGTTTTAATGCAGCAGCTGTCGAAATTATCGAAAAAATTAACGTAAAAGTTTCACTGTTTGTTCCCGAAGCATAAAGGCCATGCTGTAGGGGCGTAGTCTTGCTACGCCCGGTAATTGCAGAGCTTTGAAACTTATAGGCAATGATGATTTTTTTATTAAAAAAGCCTTGCTTCTTCATGTTAATGCCTTTGCCGTGCCGGGCGTAGCAAGACTACACTACTGTCCGGAGAAAATGGTAAGACATTCTCCCCATCCTTTGTATATGATGTTGTTGAATAACGATGGAGGAGCTGGAGACTTAATTTACGAG
>JAGVKT010000103.1 GCA_020050355.1 Gammaproteobacteria bacterium
AAAATCTCGTAAATTAAGTCTCCAGCTCCTCCATCGTTATTCAACAACATCATATACAAAGGAAGGGGAGAATGTCTTACCATTTTCTCCGGACAGTAGCGTAGCTTGCTACGCCCGGTAACTGCTGAACTTTGAAGTTCATAGGCAATGATGATTTTTTTATTAAGCAGGCCTTACTTCTTCATGTGAATGCCTTTGCCGTTCCGGGCGTAGCAAGCTACGCCCCTACAGCATGGCCTTTATGCTACGGGAGCAAGCAGTGAAAATTAATGGGTATATTAACCTGGTCGTTTCCTAAAATTTTTTATAAAATGAGCAATAATATTTTAATTAATAAAAGCTATGCGTTTTTTGAATTTATTAATTATTTTCTTTGCGAGTTTTTTTGCGATTTCGGCTGAAGCTGATTTAACAACGTCGATTAATCACTTAATCAATCACGATAAAAGAAATGAAAAAATTGGCATTTATATTCAGAACCTCCAGACAGGATCAGTGTTGTATGAATATAATGGCAACGCTTCTTTAACGCCAGCAAGTACCGCTAAAGTATTTACTGCAGCAGCGGCCTATTTATCTTTGGGGCCAAATTATCATTACAGCACCACGCTATCTACAAGTGCTAAGATCAATAGGACCTTGATAGGTAATATTTATATTCAATTTAGTGGCGATCCAACACTTTCAAGCAATGATATTTATGCATTGATGCATCAATTACGCGCTCGCGGCGTTAGAAATATTGCAGGGAATGTTGTTTTAGATCAAAGCATTTTTAGCGGTTCTTATTATGGCGAGGGTTGGACCCCCGGTGATTTTCAAAGATGTTACGGTGCGCCTATTGCGGCAGCAATTATCAACAGTAATTGTAGCAGAGCGGGCGTAGTTAAAGCTCCCAACCTCTATGCACAGAATATGGTGGCAAGAGCCTTGCATAGCGCGGGTATTCGTTTAGTGGGGCAAGTGATTCAAGGAGCGACACCAATAAATACAGCGATCATTGCCATGCATAATTCCGATTCTCTAGAGCATATCTTGGCGCATATGCTTAAATATTCTGATGATGTTTATGCAAATGCAATTTTTAAAACCATCGGTAAGACCTATGCAAATAATGGCAGCTATAGCGGTGGCTCCTTAGCGACCAGTCAAATTTTGATCGCACATCTTGGTCAAAATTTTCAGCCGCCCCAGTTAAAAGACGGCTCTGGATTGTCTACCTTAAACCAAATTTCTCCGCGACAATTGGTGGTCTTATATAATTATATGTATCATGATCCAAATCTGGCTGAATGTTTTCGTCATAGTCTTGCAATCTCAGGCCAAAAAGGTACTTTAATTGGTCGGCTCAACAATCGATTTTTGGCAGGTCGTGTGTATGCAAAAACAGGCACTTTTAATCATGATAACGGAGGTGTGTCATCACTTGCAGGTTATTTAGTGCTTCCTCAAAAAGGCCATCCAGTAATTGCCTTTGCAATTATGATGAATAATATTGCAGGTAACATGAGCCGCGCGCATCGACTGCAAGACCAGATTGTTAAGGCCATTGCGCGGAATGTAGTTTTGTAGTAAAAAATTCGCATTTTGAGCTCGTTTGGTATATACCAAAGGCAGTTCAAAATGCGAAGATTTTTACAAAGAGTTTTGCGTCTCAATAAATTTTCCGAGCCGCGTAATAGTTATTCTATTGCAAGGTGAGGAAAATTTATTGGGGCGCAAAAATCGCAGTAAAAAATTCGCATTTTGAGCTGCGTTTGGTATATAATAAATCTTAAAACCAAGGATGCAGTCTATGGCTTTATTAGATGATATTATTAAACATTGGCATTCTTTTAAAAACCCCATTATTAATGATGTGTTAATTAATTTAGAAAAACTTGAAAAAACTTTGCCCGGATTAACACCTGATGAACTCAAAGCCGTAGAAGATTTTGTCAATGCATTAAATAAAATTCCTGCTGACAAAGTAGATGAGTTAGAAATGATTTATACGCTGAATCAACTGCCTGCCGCTTATATGCTCTATATTATTCATCGCATGCAAACTTTAAATGGCGATTTAGTGGTTCGGGTTATTAACTATACACAAAAATATCGTATGAAAGATCCAGAAATCGAGCGCTTTTTTCAGCGAAACATGGTGTTCGAAAAATCTCAGCTTTTAGGTCGAATTTTTTCAGAAAAACGCATGCAAGATGTGTTGGATTGTTTATGACTCAAGCGATACGAACGCTTGGCAAGTTCACGCCCCAATTAGCTGCTCGTGTCTTTGTTGATCCCAGTGCCGTTGTTTCAGGTCAGGTTTTTTTAGCAGATGATGTTTCAGTATGGCCACAAGCCTCGATCCGGGGTGATCTTTTGGCGATTAAAATAGGCGTGCGTACCAATATTCAAGATGGCACGATTTTGCATACCACGCATGCAAGTCCATATAATCCCGAAGGTCATGCTTTAACGATTGGTGCAGACGTCACCGTCGGGCATGGGGCAATTTTACATGGCTGTACGATTCAGGATTTTTGTTTAATCGGCATGGGTGCAATTGTTTTGGATGGGGCAATGTTAGAGTCAGAAGTAATGCTGGGCGCCGGAAGCTTAGTGCCTCCAGGAAAAATATTAAAAAGCGGTTTTTTATATTTCGGTAATCCTAGCAAACAAGTACGGCCATTAACCCTTGAAGAAAAAGAATTTTTACGTTATAGCGCCCGGAAATATGTTGAATTAAAAGCCATACATCTTGACCAATAGGTTCAAGATAGTGATGGCTTGCAAATCTATTTTACTCTAGCAACCAGCTCACCTTTCATATAGCGTTCAGCCATATTTTCAAGTGTTATCGGTCGAATTTTGCTTGCATGTCCTGCTGTGCCAAAAGCTTCGTAGCGTGCGATACAAATTTCTTTCATCGCTGCTAGAGCTAATTTATTATAAGCTCGCGGATCAAATTCTTCAGGATGTGTGCCCAGATAACGGCGAATAGCGCCGGTTGCAGCTAAGCGTAGATCGGTATCAATATTAATTTTACGTACTCCATGTTTAATAGCTTCAACGATTTCTTCAACAGGTACGCCATAGGTTTCATGAATTTTACCGCCATGTTCATTAATGATTTTAAGCCAATCTTGCGGCACAGAAGAAGATCCATGCATGACTAAGTGCGTATCCGGAATGCGTGCATGAATTTCTTTAACACGTTGAATGGCTAAAGTATCACCCGTAGGTGGGCGTTTAAATTTGTAAGCACCATGGCTGGTGCCAATCGCAATCGCT
The DNA here is from genome assembly GCA_020050355.1 of Gammaproteobacteria bacterium. Lineage (GTDB taxonomy): Bacteria > Pseudomonadota > Gammaproteobacteria > Francisellales > CACEW01 > CAIQBE01. The sequence continues at coordinate 3,274 of JAGVKT010000103.1, forward strand.
AAAGCATCCACTTGGGTGGCTTTAACAAAGCGCGCTGCTTCTTCAGGGTCCGTCAGTAATTGATCATGCGATAAGAGGCATTCTGCGCCAGAGCCATCTTCTTTACCAGCTTGTCCGGTTTCAAGCGAGCCTAAACAGCCTAGTTCACCTTCAACAGAAACGCCGCATGCATGCGCAAAGTGCACTACTTTTGCAGTCACTTCAGCATTATATTCATAGTTCGCAGGGGTTTTGGCATCTTCTTTTAAAGAACCATCCATCATCACAGAAGTAAAGCCGCTTTGGATCGAACGTAGGCATACTGTAGGTGCCGCACCGTGATCTTGATGCATGACAATAGGAATGTTAGGAAATTCTTCGCTTGCGGCCAAGATTAAATGCCGGATAAAATTAGCACCAGCATATTTACGGGCACCAGCTGAAGCTTGAACGATCACCGGGCTATCAGTGGCATAAGCCGCTTCCATGACCGCACGCATCTGTTCAAGGTTGTTAACATTAAATGCCGGAACTCCAAAAGTATGTTCACCTGCATAATCTAAGAGTTGCCGTAAAGAAATAAGTGCCATAAATAATCCAATTAACTAAATAAGGGTGTGAATATCATACGGATCAGTGTGGGTTTTGACAAGTGAGAGCCTCAAGAAGATAATGTACGCTTCTTTAATTCAATAAAAAGGATAGCTATGTTAAAGGGTAAACGCGTATTGATGACTGGAGTAATGAGTGATCGTTCTATTGCATATGGGATTACTGCGGCCATGCATCGTGAAGGGGCCGAGATCGCCTTTACCTATGTAGATGAAAAGTTTAAAGATCGTGTTGCTAAAATCGTCGAGAAATTTGCGCCTAAAGCGCTTCTACCCTTGGATGTAGCCAAAGATGAGCAAATTTCTGAATTATTCACTGCCTTAGCCAAAACTTGGCATGATGGTTTTGATATTTTGATTCACTCAATTGCCTTTGCGCCTCAAGATCAATTAGAAGGGGATTTTGTTGAGAACATCAATCGCGAGGGTTTTCGTATTGCGCATGATGTCAGTGCCTATAGTTTATGCGCTCTGGCCAAGGCCGCGCGTCCAATGATGCAAGGGCGTAATGCCGCCGTATTGACGCTCACTTATTTGGGTGCTGAAAAAGCGATTGTTAATTACAATACGATGGGTTTGGCTAAAGCAAGTTTAGAAGCGGCTACGCGTTATGCTGCAATGTCTTTAGGGCCGCAGGGCATTCGTGTTAATGCCATTTCCGCAGGGCCAATTCGTACACTCGCCGCTTCGGGCATTTCAGGTTTTAGAAAAATGCTCGATTATGTAGCGCGCGTAAGTCCATTAAAACGCAATGTGACCACTGAAGAAGTGGGTAATGTCGCAGCCTTTTTATGTTCTGATTTAGCAAGTGCGATTACTGGCGAGATCGTGCATGTAGACTGTGGTTTTAGCACTGTAGGCATTCCCCCACTAGAAGCTTAATATGTTCTTTTTAATAAAGCATAATAAAAGCCATCATTAAGCCCAGGCGTCGGTAAGAATTGACAGCCGTATTGAGTCTGGTGATAGCGTTTTTGATGTGCAGTACTAAAATTAAGCGGCATGATGACAAAATTGTTAAGCTGGGCTAAAGCTGCTTGAATCGTAAAATCATTTTCTTCAGGTAAGATCGAACATGTGGCATACAGCATGAGTCCTTGTACTTCCAAATAAGGTGCGAGGGCATTAATAATTTTCACTTGTAACTGATGTAAAGTTTTAATATCTTGGGCTTGCCGTAAAAATTTAATGTCAGGATGGCGCCGAATAACCCCGGTTCCCGAGCAGGGGGCGTCAATCAAAATTCGAGCAAAGCGTTCGGTTAAATGTTGTGGTTTGCTCGCATCATCGATTAATACATGTGCTAAGAGATTAAGGCGTGTCAAATTTTCATTGACGCGCGTTAATCTATTTTTAGCAATATCCATGCAAGTTAAATCAATATCGCTGACTTCTAAAAGATGACAACTTTTACCACCAGGCGCAGCGCAAGCATCAAGTACCCTTTGTCCTGCTTTTAAGTCTAAGAGATACGGTGCATGTTGCGCCGCTAAATCTTGCACCGAGACCCAGCCTTCTGCAAACTGTGGGAGCGCAGCAACATCAGTCGGTGTCTGTAAGGTAAGCGCATCAGGATATCCTGCAGGATTATCAGCTTTGATATGGTGTTCGGCTAGCAGCGTTAAATAATCTGTGCAAGTAATTTTGCGTTGATTGACCCGTAAGTGCATAGGAGGGTGTTGATTGTTAGCAGCAACGATATCCTGCCAATTTTCTGGATAAGCTTCTTGAATTTTTGTAAGCAGCCAATCAGGGTGTTCACTTATAAAAGTGGTATTGAGTTGCTTTAATAAATTTTCTTTATCCGCTAAAAAACGTCTAAGAATTGCATTAACTAAGCCAGTGGCGTAAGTTTGGTGTAAGCGTTTGGTGAGTTCGACGGTTTCATTAATAGCTGCGTGGGGTGGAATGCGCATGCTTTTGAGTTGGAATAATCCTAGTAATAAGATAATTTTTAAAATAGGTTTGAGTTTTGCAGGTTTGCTCAATAATTGAGCTAATATAAATTCGAGGCTTTGAGCTTCGCGCAATACCCCATAAGTCATAAATTTAATTAAATTTAACTCTGGGGTATTTTTTAGGTCAAAAATCTCATCTAAAGATTTTTTTTCAATAAAGACCGCTTTGAGTGCCTTGATTGCAAGTAATCTGGGGTTAGAAGCGGTCATTGTTGATGTTTTGTTCTGTTTGTAAAAGCGCCATAATACATTTTTTGGGGGTAAAAAGAAAGCTGTTATAGTCGCTATTTAGGGTTTATTATTAGATAAATCAATAAATTAAGTATCTTTCTGTAATTTCTGAAAAATTATCCTTGTTGATATTTTTAAGTTTTAGCTCAATAATAGCACTGTACACAGAATAACAATAAGAAAAAACTGGAGTGCCATGAAAAACAACAATATTATTTTAAATGCTATATGTATAGTGATTATGGGTCTAATGTGTTTTGGTGCGCTGGGCGATGTCACCCAGGTCACACCAGCGATGCATAAAGCGCCCGTAATGTCGAGTGCCCCTAAATAAGGTTGCTACCAAGCCAAATCTTTGAGGCTTTCGATCTGGAGCGCTTCTTTTTGTTTAGCAATAAGGGTGCTAATACCGCCTTTTGCAAGCGCCAGCATTTTTTGAAAAGCATCTTCACTAAAAGGCGCGCCTTCGGCAGTTCCTTGAATTTCAATAAAACCTGATTCATCATTCATAACCACGTTCATGTCGGTTTCAGCATGAGCATCTTCCGCATAATCTAAATCCAATACCGCTTGGCCTTGATGTATTCCCACCGAAACTGCAGCAATTAAGTGCCGTAATGGATGAGGGATTTTTAGATTATTTTTAATCAAACCTTTGGTTTTGAAAGTAGCGAGCGCATCTGCTAAAGCGATGCAAGCTCCGGTAATGGCTGCTGTCCTGGTGCCACCATCTGCTTGAATGACATCACAATCAATGGCAATCGTATATTCAGGTAAAAAATTTAGGTTAATAGCAGCGCGCAAGGCTCGACCGATTAAGCGTTGAATTTCATTGGTACGTCCAGTTTGTTTACCAGAAACCGCCTCGCGCTGGGTGCGGTCAGTAGTTGCGCGTGGCAACATGCCATATTCAGCAGTAAGCCAAGCCTGCCCTTTACCTTTGAGAAAGCGCGGAACACCTTCAATGAGACTAGCAGTACAAATAACTTTGGTAGCACCAAAACATGACAGTACAGAGCCTTCTGCGTGTTGTGTATAATGGCGTTCAAAGCGAATGTCCCGCAATTGATCGACAGCACGTTTGCTAGGGCGCATGGTATTTTCCTTGAATTAAAAAGCAATAGTATAATCGAATTCTTTGATTTTATCACGTGATCCCTGTATTCTGCTTTCTCTAGAGGTCACATTGCTAAAGGAAGTTATGGTCTTAAAAAGCTTAAAAAACTATTTTATTTTAATGCGTTGGCATCGTCCTTTGCCTATATTATTATCTTTATGGCCGACGTATTGGGGTTTGTTTTTAGGTGCCAAGCCTTCGATAATATTGGTCATTATTTTTACCTTAGGCGTAGTGATCATGCGTGCCGCGGGTTGTGTTGCCAATGATATCTTTGATAAAAAAATCGATCAATTTGTTGCACGTACAGCTGAGCGCCCATTGGCTGCAGGTTATGTAAGTACCTTTGCTGCCTGGGTATTGTTAGGATTTTTATTAATACTGGCTTGTAGTTTATTATTTTTTCTTAACACCTTGGCACAAGTCTTAGCATTACCTGCTTTGCTACTGGCTTTTGCTTATCCATTAGCCAAGCGCTTTACTTATTTTCCGCAAGTGCTTTTGGGTTTAGCATTTAATTTTGGTTTAATTATGGCATATGCTGCGGTTAATAATGCATTAAACAATTTTGTTTTTGGTCTATATGCGTTGGCCGTAATGTGGACTTTATTTTATGATACTGTTTATAGTTTGATGGATTATCCTGATGATAAGCGTTTGCGCGTAAAATCTCCAGCAACTTTTTTTGATGGCCGAGTGTATGCATTTTTATTAATAATAGCGTTACTGTTGTTGGTAGGTGGTACTATTGTGCTGCATAAATTACACATAGCTTATGCTGCGATATTTTTTCTGGTGTTATTATTTTTGTTGTTACGTGCATGTTGGCAGGTATTAAAATTAAAATTATTATTTTTATTGCCGATGATTTTATTGCGTAAGCAAATGCCACAGGGAGCGATTTCTATTTGGAATAATCCTGCTTTGTGTCCAAATTGGAGTGAAGCGCTCACATACCAAAAAATCTTTAATGAGCAGCACTGGTTCGGTTTTGTGATTTTTTTGATGATTATTGCTCGATACCTTGGCGCCTAATTTTAAAAAATCCCATGGCAGAAATTAACGGCAATAAACTTAAAGTGGCATAGGTCAGTGCAAAAGCGTTGACTGAATAATGATCTTCATTGACATTGCCATGTAAAAATAAATACAAAATAAAAGCACCGATTGCAATGCCAAAACTTTGTAAAATTTGCTGAAAGGCGCTCACAAAACTAGTGCCCATACTCTGAAAATCATCATGAATGCGACTGTAGATAATAGAATTAATGGCGCTAAATATCATAGAAGCGATCAAGCCATTAAGAATCAATACCGGCAGAATGATCCAAAACCTGGGTATATAACAAATTAAAATATTAGTATTAAAACTGAAAAAGAGCAAAAAGCAAGCCATACTTATAATTTTACCGCTGCGAAATCTTTTGAGTAAAAAAGTGCTTAGTGGTTTACTGGCAATCATCGCTAGGCCAGTAGCGCCAGTATAAATGCCTGAGGCCATTGCCGACATCCCCAAGCCTAATTGTAAGAGCAAAGGCCCCATAAAAGGCAACATTCCTAAAGCTAAGCGCGCCGCAACGCCATAGATCAAAATTTTTCTAAAAATTAAATCTTCAAATAATTTAGGAGCAATGATGGGATGAGCTTTTTTTTGAGCATAGCGCCAATATATGACCAGGCCAAGCAAGCTGATGATGATTAGAGCAAAGGTTGAGAGTAATGACCAAGAATGCTCAGTTAAAATATCAAGACCAATTAATAAACTTGTTAGGCTAATTGCAAGTACAAAAAAACCCATAAAATCGAAGGATTGTATTTTTGGATTAGTGTTGTTATGAATATATTTGTATACGTAATACAATGCGAATATACCAATAGGCAGATTAATAAAAAAAATAAAACGCCAGTTAATAAAAGTTGTTAAAAAGCCACCAACCAAAGGACCAACGCTCGGACCAATCAAAGCAAATACGGCAATAGTATTCAAGCGATAAATAAATTCTTTTTTTGAAAAATTCCGTATCAACAATAACCGTGCCAGCGGAATAGAAAAGGCACCTCCGATGCCTTGAATAATACGCCCGAAAACGAGCCAATCTAAGTTTGCCGCAAACCCACAAAAGCTAGAACCCAATAAAAAAATAATGATTGATAAACAAAAAATAATCCTCGTGCCAAATTTATCCGCCATCCAGCCACTGATAGGAATAAAAATTCCCCCCATTAATAAATAACTCGTGAGCGCCAGTTTCAAATGCAAAGGCGTAGTACCTAAGCTAAACGCAATTTGCGGCAACGAAGTATTCATGATGCTGCCATCTAATCCTTCCATAAAAAAAGCAGTAGCCACCAGAGTAATAATAATATTTTGCGGAGTCATGATGCGTAGTATTAATTTTTTTTAAGTATACCCATTGTACTTCTCCCTGAGTTCAATGTCGACGCAACAAAGTTGCGACGGATGAGTGATGAGCTAGTATTTCATTTTCAAAAGACTGGGTATTAACTGCTATTTTTTTATTAGATAAATATAGAAAAAATTAATTCTCCCTATTGCTTTTAAAAATAAAATTAGCTAACCTAAAAAATATTATTCAAGATTTAAGAGAGAAAAAAATGTTAGAGGGCGCAGGAGCTAGCATAGTGGCAACTGGTGCAAGATCAGCAGCTGCTTCAATTGGAGGGCTTTTATTTAGAGCGATTTTAAGTAGACTTGAAGTTCCTCGAGCTACGCTGACTGATCCAGTGGTCCAATTGAGCGAGAAAATTAGAGTAGTGCTAGAGTTATATCAACAGACTTTTAGAGAAGCAATTACTGATAATCCGATATTTGTTCTTCCTGAGGAGGCGCTTGACCCAACAAGAAGGAGTGGTTGGCTAGAAGCACGATATTTAAGCTTACCTGGACTAAGGCGTGAATTTAAAGTAGACGCTGAGTTCAAACCCACCGTCGATAGAATTATTGGTAAAATTAAAATATTCAATTCTCAGCGTAATCGTGGATGGTTTTCTCCTTCAACAGCTTGGGATACTACAGCAGTCATCACAAATGAAAATTTAATTGTTTTTCTTTTACTTGCAATAACTGTAAACGCTGCTGGCGATGCAGCCAGAGAAATGGATGCTGATATTGGAATAACAGTTGTTACTGCTGCAGAAACATTTTGCAGAAAAGTGTTGGCTTCTCCAGAGCTCCGAGCGCCTGCACCAAGCACACGCGATGAGATAATGCTTTCTGATCTCCTATCAACAGACCCAGCCAATGGTATCTTTGGTGATCTCACAACTTTAAAAAACATATTTACCAGCAAGAAAAACCGCGGGCTTTATCAGCTTGCTGCAAAAGCCAGTAATAACGTGCTTTCTCGGGCGCTAAATAAAACTGAAAAATATTTAATTTCTTGGCTTTACGGTAATAAAGATCCAAGTGGCTGTCCCTCTTTAGCAGAACTTTCTACCGCCGCATCAATGCTCACAAGATATCGCAACTATAGTGATTTACCTGCGCTGGAAAGACGAGGGCGCGAAGAAATTAATCATATCAGTATCATAAGCAAAATTTGTACTGCCACTGGTGAGGCGGAGTCACCAGCGAGGATCTATTGGTTATTACAAATTTTATTTTTACCTATCAATTTAAGAGAAGACACAACATTAGCTGGAACTTTTACTGAAATTATTATTCAAATATTGGCACAGAATATGCAGGTTGCTGCAGTTGCAGGTCAATCTCCTGCAGAAACTTTAAGAGCAATGTTCATTGAAAAAATACAATATTTGATCACAAAAATTACTTTCACCGTAACGCCTTGTATAGGGCTAAGCTATCAAGAAAAAGCATTTGATGAAGCCCAAAGTCGACAAATTGCTGAACGTCTCTGGGAAGTATGTGTATTGCGCCATGAGCTGAAAATTACTCTTGATATTGGTAAAGACTTATATCATGTTGGCGTTATGTTGGGAACTTTTGCTGGTGGTTACATCCCAGAAATCACGCGTTACTTTATTAGCTTGCTAGAAAGAATTCAGCGAATTTTAGGTTATCTTGATGAAACTTTAATAACAGAAAATAGCAAAGCTGGACGCTATACGGCCTTGTCTTATTTACAGGCAAGTAAAGAAGCTCTGACTGTTGAATTTAGTACATTGCTTCCGGATCTTGCAAAAGCGATAGGGAGTTTAAACACTGCTATTGATGGTAATTATTTAGGCTTGATGCGTAAAGAATTACACTTCCATTTAACCCAGTTGGTAAGCAAGCTAAGTATTATCTTTCCAGAAAGAAAAACAAGTTTTGAGCGTGAGTTAACAACAATCATGGCAAGAGCGACAGTAGTAGAGCCAATCGCACTACCGACACCAGCACCAGCTATCGATCCCACAATAATAGCAATGACTGCCAGAAAAAGAGAGTTGGCTGCTTTATTGTTTAGTAAAGAACACGGGCATCTTGCCGTTATTAATGAAGCCCATGTACCAAGATCCAGAGGTTATTGGAAAACTCGAGCAGCAATGACCGCTAAGGCAGCACTAGGTGGATTCACTACAACGAAGCATTCAGGCACAAAAACGCTAACTTCATTAAGTTTTACCAATTATACCCTCGATGAATTACATCAATTAATTCGTTTATTGCTAGATGTTTATAAGGTTTCCAGGGCTTCACATAAACATCGCTTAAAAATTGAATTAGCACAGGGCCTTGCTGCTATTGCAGTAGCCGTTCCTGTCGTTGTTATACAAGCAGCACCCATGCCTTTATCTGCAGCCCATCCTCCTGAGCGGGGAGCCGGTGCTGGTGCTGGTGCTGGTGCAGGGGCAGCGTTGCCCACAACGCCAACATCTTCAGCAACAAGTTTGCGAGAAATGGCCGAATTAATTGCAGCTATAAGGATTGATGAACCAGGAACAGTTCAAAATTCAGCATCTTCTGTTGCAGCCGTACCAGCAAGTCCTGTTACCTCTGAACCAACAATCTCAGTGACTTCTCCGCAAGACGTAAGAATAGCAACAGTTGCTTCTGTACAACCAGTAGAGTCAGCTGTATGCGCGATTGCAAGTCCTTTTGGAGGGGGTGGTGCAGGGGGGGGGGCTGCATCATCCGGAATAGCAGCATCTCCAGCAGTAGCTTTTCAAGAAATGGCTGAATTGCTGGCGGCTATGCGCAGTGATACCGATAAAGAAGCGAGAGCATAAATTGATTTTTATAATACACTAACCCTAACCAAGGAGATATATCAATGCCAATATTAAAAGAGGAAACTTTTAGAAAATTAATCAATCAGACCACTATAGACGCGCTGTTTTTGCTCCAAAAAAAGCCATCTGCAGACAGTGCCTTAGCATACAAAGATAGCTTGTCACACATTCTTAAGCTACATATGGAAATACTACAAGAACTAGAAGCAAAATTAAGGCCCACTGGAGATCCTGGTGATTCTTCTGAACTGTCAGATGAAGCTAAAGTTGCAGTAGCTGCTGATATTAACGAGCGTCGTTATAATGAGTTTATGAATCAGCATACAAAAATAATGGCGCTTGTTGTAAACATTCGATCATTGGAGCAGTGCGAGGGTGTTGACTATGTGAATGCAGAGAGAGCAAGAAGAGACCCACGTGACCCAACAATTGACCAGTTCAATCTAGTAAAAGCGACTTATAATAAACTACAAATGCTCCCATGGGCAAGAATTGGCGCAATATGTAATCTGATTGAGCTTGAAGCCATAAGGGCAATGGATGCGCTTGAACCAGCAGAAAGGGAAATTCGTTTAAAATCTTGGCATCTCATTCTCATTAGCTTGATTGCAATAGGCGCTGCTGCCGCAACCGCAGGTGCGTTAGCTCCAGTTGCTATTGCCGCTGTAGGCGTTACTACTGGAGTAATGGTAGCGAGTGCTGCTGCTGGCGCTGCTGGAGGACTAGTAAGTTCTTCTGGCGTTTCTATGGCTTTGCGTTTAGAAGGAAAAAAAGAATCAATGGGAACAATTGCAACAAGAATTGCAATAGGCACAAGTATGGGGGTAGTGGGTGGAGTTATCGGGGGTGGAATTGGAGCTACTGTTGCGGCTCCACTTGCTGCTGGAATTCCTTCTGCAATAGGCGCGCAAGTTTTAACTGGAACCATAGCAGGTACGGGCGCAGGGGCTATGCGAGGTATGGCTAGAATAGGGTATAGAATGTATTGCTCGAAGCATAAGGTTGAGTCAAAAGAAGCAGCATTAGAAATTTTAGCTTCTGCTGCTGCAGGAGCAGTGACCGGCGCGGCGGCGGGCGCCATAGCCTATTATATGCCTCATCCTGCTCTATCTACAGACGCACCAGGAAGCTCAGATCCATCGGCAACTCCCAGTGCAACAAGTGATTCAGGTGCAGCAGCTGGTGCAAAATTACTGGTGCCTCCAAAGGGGTTGTTAGCAGCTCCGACAGCAACTGTAGCTCCTTTTTCTGTAGCCGCGCCGCCCGCAGTTCCTGCAGTGACAGCGCATATAGACGGTGGAGCCGCTGCAGCTGTTATCTTAAGTAAATCAGATGCAATAAGTCCTGAAGATACAGCATTAGCTGAGGAAATTTCTATAAGAAGAAAAATGATCGCAGAAATTATTGCTAAAGGCGATCCAGATTCAAGACAAACTGAAGGATATGAGGAGTTACTGGCAGCGCTACCAGATGATCCAACAGAGCGCCCAGTCTCACCGGGAGATATCGCTGCGATGTTAGAAGGTATAGATGATGATCATTCGACTGCACTGCTTCCAACGACAGCAAGAGCGTTTTCAAGTTCTAGACCTGCTCATCACGGTGCTGGTGTGTTAGTACCTTCTGCATAAAAAATCATTGTAAAGCCAACTGTGGTTGAGAAGTTTAAAAAACTCTCAACCACATATTAATATTTTAACATCAATACTAAACACACTTCGAAATGCAATAGAGTTTTTATGCTTTATTTCTTAGCGTTTTTTGTTAAAATGTTTCCAAGATTTCTTTGATGTAAGGTCGATATGAATAGTGGTTTTAAAATAGCCCTTTTAGTAGTGGGGCTAGCGAGTGTTGTAAATGTTTATGCTTGGAAAGAAATCACTTTAAATAAAACTGACAGCGCACTTAGCCTTGCAGAAAGATATCACCTCGCTACAGTATCACGTTCAGATATGATCACAGCAATTCGTGATGCTAATCCGCATGTATTTAATAAAAATTTTGTATTTAAAACTAGCGTGAATATTGTTATTCCAAGCAGTGCGCTTGAAGTGCACCAAGCACTAAAGGGTAAGTATCCTTTGCCGAGCGCGCTGGCTCCTACCAAAAAAATAAATAATACTAATCCTGCATCTGTTAATACTTTAGTAAATGCACAAAATGTTGCAAAAGCTAAAGCAGTAATCTCAGCTAAAAAAACATCTGCGGCAAATGACTCCGCAATGACAATTCAAAGCTTACAAGATACAGTCAGTAGTCAAACGCAAGCAATTCAAAGTTATCAAACTCAAATTAACCAACTAAATGCACAGTTGAATTTAGCGATACAAAAAATACAAGACTTACAAAAGCCCACACCCTTACTACTCCAGAGGATTGAAAATTTAGGGTACTTGTGGTTAGGCTTATGGTTAATAACTTTGACTTTATTATTGCTGCAATATTATAAATATAAAAATCTAGCTTATGATGATGGTGTTGATGAGCACGCAGATGATGAACATACGGAGGCCTGTATAGAGGTAGAAGCTGAAGCACTAGAAGAAGTAGTCCATGATCCAGTTTTTGTTCCCTCTTTAACAGCAGAGTTTGAAGCAGATGGTCCATCGTTGCAAATAGAGGCTGAGACTACAGAGGTGAGCAGTGCGCATCATGAAAATATTGAGGCTGTAGAAGATCAGAATTGGGAACAAGCCGAATTAGATATTCCAGATGCTGAATTACCGGCGGCGCATGGGCAAATAAACCAAGGATCGATAGAGATGGCTGAAAATCATAATAATGAGGGACAGCAAGAAAATGTCATAGAAGCTTTGGCAAAAGACGAAGATAGTAGGGCTTGGCATCAAGCCTTATTAGAATTTTATGTCAAAACTAACAGCCAGCATGGCTTTAAGCGGCATTATCAAAATATGATCAAAGAGGGCCTGATGAATGAAGGTGATCCTTTGTGGGAAGAGGTGCGAAAAATGTATCTCAATAAATGGATTTATCAAACTATCTAGAGCGCTTCTTGCTTCATTTTAACATCTGCTATATCATACACGCTAATAAATATAAGGCCTTGCTATGAACTACTTAGATTTTGAACAGCCCATTGCTGAGCTTGAAATGCAGATTAAAGCTTTAAAGGAATCTGCCAGTTCTGCCAACATGAGCCTTGATAAAGAAATTGCCCAACTTGAAGAAAAATTATTCGGTTTAACTGAGCAGATTTTTAAAAAATTAACTGATTGGCAGATTATTCAACTCGCACGGCATATGGATCGGCCGTATACTTTAGATTATCTGCAACATGCGTTTACGGATTTTGATGAATTACACGGAGATCGTAATTTTGGCGATGATCCTGCAATCGTTGGCGGAATGGCGAGGCTTGAGGGCATGCCTGTCATGGTGATCGGTCAGCAAAAAGGCCGTACTACCAAAGAAAAAATTTATCGTAATTTCGGTATGTCGCACCCTGAGGGTTATCGTAAAGCTTTACGTTTAATGAAATTGGCTGAACAATTTGATTTACCGATTATCACCTTGATTGATACCCCAGGCGCGTATCCTGGCGTGAATGCAGAAGCACGCGGACAAAGTGAAGCAATCGCACGGAATTTACGTGAAATGGCAACCTTAAAAGTACCCGTAGTTTGCGTAGTTATTGGTGAAGGCTGCTCTGGAGGTGCAGTTGGCATTGGCGTAGGAGATAGTTTATTGATGCAAGAATATAGCTATTTTGCCACCATTTCTCCTGAGGGCTGCGCTTCTATTTTATGGAAGAGTGCTGAATTTGCACCTCAAGCTGCTGAAGTCATGGGCATTACTGCTAAACGTTTAAAAAAATTAAAAATTATTGATCAGGTCATTAAAGAACCCTTGGGGGGTGCTCACCGCAATCATCAAGAGGCAGCAGGATTACTAAAAAATGCAACCTTGCAAGAATTAAAATATCTACAAAAATTATCCATAGATGAATTATTACAACGCCGCTACAACAAATTAATGGATTTTGGTGTCGTTGAGTTGCGTGAGCCTAAACCTGTAGAAGAGGCCGGTTAATTGACGGTACTATCATTATCTTTTGCCACGCTTAATTTTATTCCTAAACGTATATTTATCGCTTTTAGCGGCGGTTTAGATTCAAGGGTTTTATTTGATCTTTGCTATCATGATGCGCTAATTAAAAAAAATAACATTGAGTTAATTTTAGTAAATGTGCATCATCACACGCATCCAAGCGAAGATAGCCTCAGTGCTTTTGCTGTTGATATTGGCAAAGCTTATAACACCAAAGTACAAATTTTACATGTCGAGCCTGCTTGTCCTGCAGGTGCAAGCCTTGAAGCCTTTATGCGTACGGAGCGTTATCGTTTGTTTGATTCTTTATTAATACCAGGAGATATTTTAGCAACAGGGCATCATTTAAACGATCAAGCAGAAACATTATTATTAAATTTGTTACGTGGCGCTGGTCTTCAAGGTTTATGCGCCATGCCAAGTCTACGTCCACAAGGCAGGGCGCATTTGTGGAGGCCATTATTAGCGTATTCTAAAGAAGCACTCTTATCGTACGCACAAGAACATGCTTTAGTCTGGCAAGAGGATCCAGGAAATCAAAATTTAAATTTTGATCGCGTATTTTTGCGAGAAAAAATTATTCCACTATTAGAGCAACGTTGGCCTAAAGCAGGTGAGGTGTTATTTCGTACTGCACATAATATGCGTAATGCTCAGGAAATATTATCGCATTATTTACAACACGATTTAGTTAGTTTGCATAATGATGAAGGCGCGCTAAATTTAGCAGCACTTAAAAAGTTTGCACCAGCGCAAGGCCTGCTATTATTAAAGACCTATTTAGATCAACACAATTATCGTTTGAGTCAAGCGCAGCTAAAACAAATTTATCAAGATTTTGTATGCACTGACAATGACGCAGCCCCACTTTTTGAATATCAAGGCGGCAAATTAATACGCCGTAAAGGTTTTTTATATTTTAGCTTTTTTGGTTAGGATATGCCAAACGCAATCCAAAATACGAACCCCTCGAGGTCATTCCTGTGCCTCGCCTTCGGCGATCACAGGACAGGCTCTGTGGAAATCGCGGAGCGATTTAGCACAGGGTCCAGGTTCAAAATATCTGTCGCGCATAGCGACACGATACTGAAGAAAGGGTAAGAATGCAACTGCGTTGCATGCGATTTTGAACTGGATCCTGCGCTGCCTTACGCTGGCGCTTCAGGCCAACAGGATAACGCCTTCGGGGTGGCCTTTGCTTAAAGGCCAATCTTCATTCCGACTTTTGATTCACATATAAACCAAAAAACTAATACCGATAATGCTCAGGTTTATAAGGTCCGTTTGCATTAACTCCTAAATATTGCGCTTGTTTTTCAGAAAGCGTAGTGAGCTGAGCGCCAAGCTTCTCAAGGTGTAGGCGCGCGACTTCTTCATCTAAAATTTTAGGTAAACGATAAACGTCAATTTGATATTTGCCTTTATTTTTCCAGAGCTCTATTTGTGCCAATACTTGGTTGGTAAAAGACATCGACATGACAAAACTTGGATGACCGTTAGCGCAGCCTAGATTAGCCAAGCGGCCTTTTGCTAAAAGGATTAAACGTTTGCCATCAGGAAAAATAACATGATCTACTTGAGGCTTGATTTCTTGCCAAGTACATTTTTGTAAAGAAGCGACATCAATTTCATTATCAAAGTGACCAATATTTAACACGATCGCTTGGTCTTTCATGTGCTGCATATGTTCATAAGTGATCACGTTGCAATTTCCGGTACAGGTAATAAAAATATCGGCTTCTTTACTCATTTCATCCATGGTTGTTACTTTGTAGCCTTCCATTGCCGCTTGCAGTGCAGTGATGGGGTCAATTTCAGTAACAATGACTTGTGCGCCTAGGCCGCGCATGGCTGCTGCCGCACCTTTGCCTACTTCACCAAAACCTAAAATTACGGCTTTTTTACCTGCGACCATGACGTCAGTAGCGCGCTTTAAGCCATCCATCACTGATTCACGAATGCCATATAAGTTATCAAATTTTGATTTGGTGACCGAGTCATTTACATTAATGGCTGGCATTTTAAGTGTGCCCGCCTGTGCCATTTCATAAAGGCGATGCACGCCCGTAGTAGTTTCTTCGCTCACACCAACGATCTCTGTTAAGAGCTCAGGATAGTTACGATGAATGAGTAAAGTTAAATCACCACCATCATCAAGTAAAATATTTGGGCGCCAATTGTCCTGGCCTTTTAATGTTTGTTCAATACACCACCAATATTCTTCTTCGGTTTCTCCTTTCCAAGCAAATACTGGGATACCTGCTACAGCAATGGCAGCGGCAGCATGGTCCTGAGTTGAAAAAATATTACAAGAAGACCAACGTACTTCAGCGCCTAAGGCAATTAAGGTTTCAATCAACACTGCGGTTTGAATCGTCATATGTAAGCAACCAGCAACACGTGCGCCTTGCAAAGGTTTTTCTTGACCATATTGCGCACGCAAGGCCATTAAGCCAGGCATTTCTGTCTCAGCTATTTTTATTTCTCTGCGTCCCCATTCCGCTAGGCCTAAATCTTTAACTTTGTAATCTGCTGCTGCATGATTTTTTTCTTGTGCAGCATCTACGCTTGCTATAGCGTTTTCGATTTTAGCTTTTTTCATAGTATTTTTTACCTTAGTTTTACCATTACCTTTTAAGCTTTTAACAGCTTCATCTTCAAAATTGAAACTTAAATTATCCGGGGTCGTCATCATGTTTATACTCTCTTTAATATGGCTAACAGTTCGGGCGCTATTTTATCATAATTAATAGTAATTTGTGGGCGATCATCACGTAAATATTTTAAACTCACAGTATTATTTTGAATTTCTTCTTCACCGATAATTAAAGCAAGTAATGCTCCTGACTTATCCGCTTTTTTAAATTGATTTTTAAAGCTGGCATCACCGTAGCTACTGCTCACTTGGATGTTATTTTGTCGTAAGCTATGCATAAGTTCAAAACCTTTTAATGAAGCTTCGTGCCCCACCAATACTAAAAAAATTTCTGGGGAGGTGCTTAAGCTAGGATAAGCATTTAACTGATCAAGCAGGAGTATAAGTCGCTCCAATCCTAGAGCAAAACCAAACGCTGGTGTTGGATTGCCGCCAAGCTCAGTGACTAGGGTATCATAACGGCCGCCGCCACCAAGAGCAGCTTGAGCGCCAAGTAGTTCAGTAGTCCATTCAAAAGCAGTAAGATTATAATAATCAAGGCCACGCACCAACTGTGGATTAATAATATAAGGAATGCCTATAGCTTCAAGTCGCGCTTTTACGCCAGAAAAATGCGCGCGGGTATTATCGCTTAAATAATCACTCAATTGAGGCGCATTTTTGAGCAATGCTTGTGTGCTTGCCACTTTGCTATCTAAAATACGTAAAGGATTAGTATGTAAGCGCCGTTGGCTATCTTCATCAAGCTGGTTTTGATATTGTTGTAAATAGTTTACTAGCGCAGTACGAAAAGCTTCGCGCTCTTCTTTTTGGCCTAGGGTATTAAGCTCAAGCTGTGCGTGCTGATGTAATCCCAATTTTTGTAAAAAAGCATAACACATACTAATCACTTCAGCATCGATATCTGGCCCAGAGAGCCCGAGGGCTTCGACACCTAATTGATAAAATTGCCGATAACGACCTTTTTGCGGCCGCTCATAACGAAACATCGGCCCTGCATACCAAAATTTTTGGATTTGATTATGCAAAAGTCCATGCTCTAAAGCTGCACGTACGCATCCTGCTGTGCCTTCAGGACGTAGCGTTAAACTTTCGTTATTGCGGTCCAGAAAAGTATACATTTCTTTTTCAACGACATCAGTGTGGTCGCCAATACTTCTGATGAACAACTCCGTTTTTTCTAAGATCGGAAAATAAATAGGTGCAAAACCATAGTTGGCAAAAATCTGCGCCGCACTATTAATCAAATAATTTATTTTTAATGCTTCTTCAGGTAAAAAATCATTCATACCGCGAATTGCTTGGATTGTATTCATGCGCTTGCCTTAAAAAAAAGATTATGAATTGGGATTACTTTTGACCTGAGGAATAGGATAAACTTTATTAAAATCAGGAGGGGTAGCTTCAGTAATAGCACTAGGCAGGTAATGATTTTGTCCAGATGGAATATTAAACTGTGGCGTAAAATTAGGTGTAGTCAATCCCTGCGGTGTTTTAAGCGGTTGTGGAAAATTTTCAATATTCGCACGCTCATAATCAAAGTTGCGATTTCTTAAGGTGCTAGAGTTAGCAACAGAGCTGCACCCTACCAAATTAATACATAAAATTACTAAAGTAATTCTTTTCAACATGGAACTTATTTAGGTACAATATCAATTGGTGATCATTATAACGGGAAACTTCATTATGCGAAACATAACCATGCACAAAAAATCGTTATTAGGCATTATATCAATAAGCATATTGGGCTTAACAGGCTGTGTTTCTGCACCGGTAGTTGCAGCAGGTGCAAGTGGGACAGTAGCCGCAAATTCAGCCGGAAGTTCAGTGATGGTTCCTCAGCAGGTAGATGATTTGACCATACGTTCAAATATTTATACTGTTCTCAATAATCTTCAAGGTTTGAATGGCGCAAATGTTGAAGTAACCGTCTTCAACGGCATCGTTTTATTGTTAGGACAAGTACCCGATAATGATTTGATGCAACAAATCGTTACTCGAGTTTCTGCAATTAATGGCGTAGTAGTTGTTTATAATCAAATGGTGATTGGTGCTAATGAGCCGATTTCACAGTTTACCAGCGATAGTTGGATCACGAGTAAAGTGATTGCAAAAATTTCAGAAAAAGTAAATCCACTTCATTTTAAAGTGGTTACTCAAAGTGGCGTAGTATATTTATTAGGTCAGGTTACACATAATGAAGCAAACCTCGCCGTAGCGCAAGCCAGTCAAGTAGAAGGCGTAAAAAGTATCGTTAAAATCTTTAATTACATTCAACCCTCGCTGGCCCAGCCGGTGGTGGTACCAGTAGCTCAAAGCCCTGCAGCGGCACCCACAGCAAGCACTACTAACGCAACAGCGACCCCAGCAGTAGCAAGCAGCACAGTCAATAATCCTTCACCAGTACCAACCACACCGCCAGCAAGTGTAGCACCTACAGCTAATGACAATGGTAGCGCGGTACTTAACAGTAATGGGGATAGTACACAACCTGGGTCAGCAGCTTCAGATTAATACTTTTAAAGTTTTTTTAATTCAGCAATCTTACTAAGTAATTTTTCTTGCAGATTTTTTTGTTCTGCTAAGCGTGCGCGCTCTTTAGCAACAACCTGGGCTGGCGCCTTATCAACAAAGCTAGAATTATTTAATTTATTAGTAATGCTATCAATGTTTGCAAGAATTTCATGAAGCTCTTTTTCAGTCCGTTTTAATTCAAGCTCTTTATCAATAAAATCACTCAACAAAATAAAATAAACATGACCTTCAACGTCCAAACGAATATTTGCAGGAAGGTTGGTGTGATGTTCAAGCTGTTCTAAGTTAACGCGTGCGAGTTGGTTGATGATGTCAAGATATTGTTTGTGAAAATCCCAGGCTTTGTTGGCTGCAGGTGTTAAAACATTAATAATTTTACTTGGATTCACTTGATTTTCTGAACGAAAAATCCTCATTTGAGAGATGATGCTTATAAGTTTTTTGATTTCTACACCTTGGCCTGCGGCTTTTTTAAATTCTTTTGTTATAGGGTAGGGACGTTCAATAATAAATTGTTCCGAGAGATTGAGTTTAACTTTAACACTTTGCCAGATGGTTTCAGTGATAAAAGGAATAATCGGATGCAGCAGACGTAAATAGGTTTCTAGCGTCTGGGTAATAACGTACCGCGTTTCATGAGCGGTTTCATGGGAGTTTAATAAAACTTTGGCAAATTCAAGATACCAATCACAAAAGTCATTCCAAACGCTGCGATGTAGTTCTTGCGCCAGTAAGTCAAAGCGGTAATGCTGAAAATTTTGTGCAGTTGTTTCAATAGTAGTATATAAAGTGGCCAGCATCCATTGATTGATGGGGTGCATTATCGTTTTTGGTGGTGCTAATGCTGTCTCACCCAGATTCATCAACACAAAGCGCGCCGCATTCCAAAGTTTATTACAAAAATTGCGATAACCTTCTAAGCGCTTATTGTCAAAGTTGATATCGCGGCTGTGTGAAGCCAACGCAGTAAAAGTAAAGCGTAGGGCGTCAGTACCATGAGGGCTAATCCCTTCAGGAAATTGCTTTTCGGTGGCTTTAATTGCTTTTTCTTTTAGGCGTTCTTGCATCATACCAGAGGTACGTTTATGAATAAGATCTGTTAAGCCAATACCATCAATAAGATCAATCGGGTCAAGCACATTACCCTTGCTTTTTGACATTTTTTGACCTTCATGATCACGAATAAGTCCGGTGATATATACTTTTTCGAAGGGTACTTGGCCTGTGAACTTAAGGCCAAACATCACCATGCGCGCAACCCAAAAAAATATAATATCAAAACCAGTGATGAGTACTGAGGTAGGATAAAATTCTTGATACATAGGAGTTGCTTGATCAGGCCAGCCTAGAGTAGAAAAGGGCCACAGCGCCGAAGAAAACCAAGTGTCCAGTACATCTTCATCTTGCGTTAATGGGGTGGTCGCAGGGATTTTATATTTTTTACGTACGTCTAGTTCATCTACGCCTACATAGTAATTTTGAGCTGCATCATACCAGGCGGGGATGCGATGCCCCCACCAAAGTTGTCGACTGATACACCAGTCTTGAATATTTTCAAGCCACTCATTGTAGGTGTTGATCCAGTTTTCAGGAATGAAAGTAAATTTTTGTTGGTGAGCAGCATTTTGTGCTGCGTGCGCCATAGCTTTAACATCGACATACCATTGATCCATAAGATAGGGCTCAAGAACAGCATTGCCACGATCATTACGCGGGATTTTTAAAGTATGCGCATCGGTTTTAACTAACAAGTCTTGTTGCGTTAATTCGGCTAAAACTTTTTTGCGCGCTTCAAAACGATCGAGACCTTGATAAGCTTCTGGAACAGATTGATTTAATCGAGCTTCTTCAGTAAAAATATTGATGAGCGGCAGCTCATGTCGTAAGCCTACTTCATAATCAGTAAAATCATGCGCTGGGGTAACCTTGACACAGCCGCTACCAAAATCCATAGCTACAAAGGTGTCTGCAATAATTGGAATCTCACGATCTGTGAGCGGTAATTTAATGTGCTTACCAATGAGCTGTTGATAGCGTGCATCTTCAGGGTGTACTGCTACAGCAGCATCGCCAAACATCGTTTCTGGACGAGTGGTGGCAACAATGAGACTCATCCGGCCATCACTTAATGGATAGCGGATATGCCAGAGTGAGCCTTGTTCTTCGGTGGGAATAACTTCAAGATCAGATACAGCCGTTTTAAGATTAGGATCCCAATTGACCAGGCGTTTTTTGCGATAAATCAATTTTTCATCAGCAAGTTTGATAAAAGCGGTTTTCACAGCAGTAGAAAGCGTTTCATCCATGGTAAAGTGTTCATGATGCCAATCAATAGCAAGCCCCAAGCGGCGCATTTGCTGAGTGATTTGACCACCAGATTGTTTTTTCCACGCCCAAATACGTTCAATAAAAGCATCTCGGCCTAAGTCATATCGGGTTTTATGTTCTAACTTGAGTTGATTTTCAACAACCATTTGTGTGGCGATGCCAGCATGATCAAGGCCCACTTGCCAATGGGTTTTGTCGCCAAGCATATGGTGATAACGGATTAAAATATCCATCAAAGTTTGTTGAAAAGCATGCCCCATATGCAAACTGCCAGTAACATTAGGCGGGGGCAACATAATGCAGAATTTTTTGCCTGTGCCTTTATTTTTAAAAACACCTGCAGCTTCCCAGGTTTGATATAATTTTTGTTCGATCTGTTCAGGTTGATAAGTTTTGTCCATTGATGAATAAGGCATACATGCGAGTGCGCCTATTATGAAGGAATAGCGGCATAGTGGCAATATATATGAATCAAAAGTCGAAATGAGGGTGATAACATTCATACCCCCGTAGGCGTCATTTCTGTGCCTCGCCTACAGGGTGGCACTTTGCTTAAAAGCTAATCTTCATTTTCAAACTCAAGATGCAGGAATTATGACAAAGAGTTTTTTTATTTAAGGAAGCTTATGAACCGAGGAATAGCGAGCTATTCCGAGGAGAAGAAGATTTCTTAAATAAAAAAAATCAAAGTCAGAAACCTGCATCTTGAGTTTGAAAAGGTATATACCAATAAGTAAGCTTCAACAACTAGAGATTCTTCTTTATAATTAATAGGCTTTTTCTAAATCAAAGATCCTAATTGTGTTAAGTCGTTTTAATTTGAAATTAATCGCGTGCCAAGTTGCTAAAAATTTATTCATTGAGTCGCATTTTGAAGCAGTGCAATTATTAACCGCATACCAGGCGCTTTTATATTACAAAGTTCCACTGACACGACTAGACGAATTTTGGGATACCCGCAGTAAAAAATTAATAGATTTTATTAAAAAATTTACCGATTATTTAGCTCAGCACCACTTAGTAATGCCTGATGATACGTCAGCCTCAGCAATCATGCCTAATTATGCGCATGCGCCTTGGGGTATTTTTTTGTTAGCATTGTTGCGCTTAAAACAACATGCAGATCTTGAAAAGATCAGCGCAGTGTTTACCTCAATGTTTATTGAAGAAGCACTGCCACGGCGCCATTATATTGATGCTAAGTTGCGCGCCGCGATGCATCGTTATATAGATTTAAATAAGTATACCGCAGAACTTCATGATGATTTTAAAGCATGGCAAGATTTTGCCGCATTAACCTTGCCTCAATTGGCTCCGTTAACAGAATGGGTGACACACACTAAAAATATTTTTGAATTATTAAAGGTGAAAGTTCCTGAATTTTTTATGCGGGAATTTAAAGCACAATTCTTATCAAGTGATCACTATTTGTCGCCGGTATCTTTGAGCGAATTTTGTGAGTATGTTAGCTTATTCTTAACGGATTTGCCGTTACAAGGTGAAGTACTACAAGCCTATAAACTGTGCGCTGAGCGAGCGGCTTTTGATCTTGAAGCATTTGCACAATTAAATGTGAATCCATTTTTGCCTTTACGTTTACAAAAAGAGTATCACATGTTTGTGGATTTACCTTCTGTGCCACCCGTGGTGCCAATTACAAAAGCTACAGGCCAATTGCGTTATCAAAGTATAATTTCAGAATTGCTCCAAGATCCAGAAAAATTAAATTTACGCAACCAAGTAGGTGGAGCCGCTTTGCTTAATGAGCAAAACGCGTGTGCATTTAAAGCTTTTGGTCATTTTCAATTAGGCGTGCGCGCCTTAGTACAAGATGAAGCGTGGTTAAGCCAAAAGCTACGAGGTATCGCCATTCATCGCATTTTAGAGCGTATTTGGGATGAGTTAAAAACCCAGGAAGTTTTGTTAAATTTAGCAACAGAAGCAGTAGATGCTTTAATCCACAAGCACGTAGCCGCAGTGATTTATGGAATGAGTCGGAGTATACAGTTTTTTATACCGCATAGTTTGGCAATGCTAGAGGTTAAACGTTTGGTGCGAATTATTGCATTGTGGTTACAACAAGAGCGCCAACGTCCGGATTTTAAAGTGCTGGCACAAGAGCAAAAAACCTTGGTATATTTAGGTGCATTGGTGGTGCAGCTGCGTCTTGATCGGATCGATATGTTGGCAGATGACACACAGCTTGTGGTTGATTATAAAACAGGCGCGGTGAACAGCAATGATTGGTTTAGTAAACCCATTAAAGATTTGCAATTACCTTTATATATTTTAAGTAGTAAAGCAGCTGGCGCATTATTAGCTCAGGTAAATTTAGCGCCACAATTTTCCGGTGTCTTACAAGATCATGTACCGCTTTTTAGTGAGGCGCAACATAGTCAAGCTTTAAGCGGAAAAAGCTGGGATGAAAATATTGCTGTGTGGCAGCAAACAGTTGAGCACTTGGCTGAAGAGATTAGTCGAGGTGTTGCCACTGTGGCGCCTATAGAAGGTGCTTGTGATTATTGTGATTTACATGCGGTGTGTCGAATCAAAGAAATAACTTCAAGGCAATCATGATTATTGATGCAGAGTTACGTAAAGCAGCGTTAAATGTGCGTGAGTCTTTTATTGTAGAAGCGCCTGCAGGTTCAGGCAAGACTGAAGTATTAGTGCGCCGAATATTAAGTTTGTTGCTCGAAGTTGAACATCCACGCAATATTTTAGCCATTACTTTTACACGTAAAGCTGCAGAAGAAATGCATAGCCGTTTTCAACAAATACTGAATGCAAGGCATATTGAAGATGCATCCAAAGCGGATTTGGTTCAACAAGTACAGGCGCGTATCGCTGAAAAAAATTGGGCAGAAGCAGATCTGGATGAATTAAATATTATGACCATTGATGCGCTGTGTGCACGGATTTTAAATATGGAAGGCCGTTTTATCGATCCACAAGTTGCGATTATTTCGGACTACGCACTTTTGGGCGACGCACTCATGTTAGCGTTATTAGAACATTTAGAGCATCAAGATGAGTATAGCGCAGCGTTAGCAACCGTATTTTTGTATTTTGGTAACCAACTAGAAAAAATTAAAAATTTACTTTTAGGAATTTTAAGTAAGCGTTCAGAATGGCTGAGTGTATTTGTATCACGTAAAGATCAGGCCGTTTCTGTGGCCGCTGAAATGCAAGCTACTTTGCAGCATCTTTATGAAAATTTATGGCAAAAATGGCAGAGCTTAGAGCCGCGTACTTGGACTGCTGAAATTAATTCTTGGATTGGTTTAGAGCCAAAGGCACAGCAGCTAAAAAAAATTGCGCAGCTTTTACTAACCAAGCAAGGTGAGCTACGCAAGCGCTTTGATGCTCGTTTAGGACTAGCACCTGAATTAAAACAAGCGTATCAAGCGTTAGTCACTTCTTTGCTAGAGAGTGAATTTTTAGAGACCTGGTTGATTTTTTTGCGAGAAGCGCAAGCGCTGCCAGATCTTGCTACACCGCCTTCAGTTTTGGTAGATGCGTTAATAAAAATTTTACCTTTAACAGCAGCACATTGGCAGGTGTTGTTACGTGAGCATCATTATCGAGATTTCCAAGAGGAGGCCTTGCAAGCGTTATTAAGTTTAAGCAATACTGAAATAGTCTCTACAGCACTGCTGCGTTTTGAACGTGAAGTAAAACATATTTTAGTTGATGAATTTCAAGATACCTCACGTTTACAATTTCGTTTATTAGAATTAATTACCCAAACATGGCAGCCTGGCGATGGTCGGACTTTATTTTTGGTAGGCGATCCAATGCAATCGATCTACCGTTTTCGTGATGCAAAAGTAGAGTTGTTTCTAGAGGCGCAACAACAAGGTTTGGGGAGTATTAAACTTCGGCCATTACGCTTACAAGCAAATTTTCGTAGTGATCCAAAAATTATAGAATTTATTAATATTACCCTAAGTCGCGCGTTTCCTAAACAAGCTGATATTTTAACAGGTGCAGTTACTTTTACGCCTAGTCATGCTGAGCGAGAATATAATGACGCTCCAGGCGTAGAGACTTTATGTTTTGAGAGTAGAGAGCAAGAAGCACTAGCGTTGACTCAAAAAATAAAAGCTTTATTGGCAGCGGACCCTTCAGCAGAGATTGCAGTTTTGGCACGTTCTCGCAATCATTTAACGCAGATTATGCAACATTTGATCAGAGAGCAATTACCACTTAAGGCTGAACGTTGGGGAAATTTATTGACAGCACAGGTTGTTTTGGACTTGGTAAGTTTGACTTGTGCGCTGACTCATTTAGGTGACCGTTTGGCTTGGATGGCGCTCTTACGTTCGCCTATGGTAGGGCTGAATTTAGATGAATTATTGTGTATTGCGGCGGCAAGCCGAGAGCGAACGATTTGGGAAGTTTTAAGTAATAGCGAACAATTTTCTCCTGAGCTTGCAAAAAAAATAAAAACGTTAGTAGTGACATTAACACCATTGCTGTTCAACCCGCACTTATTATTAGTGACACGCGTGCAACAAGCGTTTTTAGCGTTGACGCAACAATATCAATTTTCTGATTTAGAAAAGAATATGTTGCAACAGTATTGGGCGTTCTTATTAACAGTACCTATGATCACTTCACGATTAAATTTTTTGCAAGAATTAGAAAGGTTAAAATTAGATTATATTATTGATGGTGCACAAGTTACTTTACTAACTATTCACCAAGCAAAAGGTTTGGAGTTTGATCACGTGTTTTTGCCGCATTTAAATCAAGGCGTGCGGCGTGATGACCCGCCATTGCTTCGTTGGGAGGAGTTTCATTTAGAAGGGCAATTTCATCTGTTGTTAGGATTGCATAAAAACTATGAAGGTGAAGTAGACCCAATTTATCAATATCTAAGTTGGCTTGCGAAAGAAGAAAATGCTCATGAACAAGTGCGTTTATTGTATGTCGCATTAACGCGTGCCAAAAAAGGTCTATATTTAAGTTATTTTAATGAACCCGAGCAAATAGAAACAAAGGCAAAGGCAGGTAGCTTTTTTAAGCTTATATACCAAACGTGATTCAAGATGCGAACTTCCTTCTCGAGCGTCATCGTCCTTCGAGGTCATTCCTGTGCCTCGCCTTCGGCGATCACAGTCGCATCCTCTCCAAGGTCATCCTGTGGGCCTTGCGCGTCAGCGTAAGGCAGCACAGGATCCAGTTCAAAATCGCATGCAACGCAGTTGCATTCTTAACTTTTCTTCATTACTTTTCTTCATTATCGTGTCGCTGCGTGACAACTATTTTGAGACTGGATCCTGTGCTAAATCGCTACGCGATTTCCACAGGATGACCTCGGAGAGGATGACGCTCGAGAAGGAAGTTCGCATCTTGAATCACGTTTGGTATATACCCATCGTACTTTAAAAGGCTGGGTATATTTAATGCAAGTTCGCAGGAATAACAAAATCACCAGTGGCTTTTATAAGTTGATTATTTTTAAAATAAACGACAAATTTTTGTTGGGTCATCGGGTCACGATTGATTTTATTAGTATAGATGTAATACCAAGTATTAGGATGATAAGGGTCAATTAGATTGGGTGTGCCTAAAACATATTCGACCTGCGCTTGGGTCATTCCAGGTTTGAGTTCATTAATTTGCTCTTGTTGTAACTGCACACCTTGTTGAATCGTCATCTGATGTGCGCAGCCAAAGAGTGAGATCGACATTACAACTACTAGTAATAAACGCAAGATTTGAGGCATAATAAGTTTCTATTTTTAATAACTACTGCGTGCATCTTAACGAATTGCATTAATCTTTTCAATGAGCATGTTATGACGACAAATATGGATTTACATAATCGAGGTTTAAAAGTAACAACACCACGTTTACGGATATTGCATATTCTAGAGAATTCAAAAGATCATTTACGCGCTGAAGATATCCATCGAATTTTAGCTGAAGAAGGCAGTCAATTAGGCTTAGCAACAGTATATCGAGTGCTAACGCAGTTTGAGGCTGCGGGCCTTATTAAAAAACATCACTTTGCTGAAGGGCACGCAGTATTTGAGCTAGAGCGTGGTGTTCATCACGATCATTTAGTTTGCATTCAATGTGAGCGCGTAGATGAATTTATAGATCCTGAAATTGAGGCGCGCCAAGAGTATGTAGCGCAGCGCTTTGGTTATGAGATTACCGATCATAGTTTATATTTATATGGAGTGTGTCAGGGATGCCGACAAAAATAAGTTTTTTTTATTCTAACGAAGGATGTTGATATGTTGCACTATCCAAATTTTAATCCGATTGCTTTTGATCTAGGCTCTATTCATGTGCATTGGTATGGCTTGATGTATTTATTTAGTTTTATGGGCGTTTGGGCTTTAGCAAATTACCGCATTTATAGACAATCTTGGGCACCATTAAAAAATAATGATGAGGTTCTGGATGCTATTTTTTATGGTGCGATGGGCGTAATCCTGGGTGGGCGCGTGGGTTATATGTTATTTTATGATCTGCCTAATTTTTCAGCACAACCCTTGATATTTTTTAAAGTATGGGATGGGGGCATGTCTTTTCACGGGGGGTTGCTTGGTGTAATTTTAGCTTTGTGGTTTTATGCCTATCAAAAAAAATTAGCTTTTTTTGAATTGACTGATTTTTTTGCACCTTTGGTACCCATTGGCTTAGGTCTAGGACGCCTCGGAAATTTTATCAATGGAGAATTATGGGGGCGTGTGACCACCAGCTCTTTAGGTATGGTATTTCCACGTGCAGGCGCGTTGCCACGTTATCCCTCGCAGTTAATTGAATTATTTTTAGAAGGTATTTGTTTATTCATTTTTTTATGGGTTTTATCCTTAAAACATCGGCCGCGCATGTTTATGTCTGCTTGGTTTCTTATTGGTTATAGCATCTGTCGCATCATCGCTGAATTCTTTCGGCAGCCTGATCCCCAATTAGGTTATTTGGCTTTTGGTTGGGTAACCATGGGGCAACTATTATCCTTGCCTATGTTTGCTTTGGGTATAGTACTTTTGTATTTAAGTTTAAAAAAGTTTAAATAAAGTTATGAAATTAAATATTGAAGCCTTACAAAAGCATTTAGAAAAAAAATTACTGCCCGCTTATTTTATCCATGGCAATGAGCCCTTGTTAAGTTTGGAATGTATCGATCTTATTCATCAACGTGCTAAAGCGTTAGGTTTTAATGAGTGTATTAAGCTTGATGCACTACAAGATGATTTAGGTTTGCAAACTTTGGTGGAATTAACACAAAATTATTCTTTATTCGGTGATAAGCGCCGTATCCAATTAACCATTGGAGAGAAGTTACAGGATGATATTGAATCTTGGTTGGCCGATTTTTTAAATATGTTGCCCAAAATGGACGATAGTGTACTTATTGTAAAAGCTCCAAAATTAACGGCAGCACAGCTTAAAAAAAAATGGGTTGAACAATTAGATGGTATGGGCGCAATTGTTACTCTTTGGGAAGTAGATCGGGAACATTTACCAAGATGGCTAGAGCAGCGCGCAGCAACTAAAAAAATTACGCTTGCGCGTGAAGCTTTAATTTTATTAACAGAGCACGTTGAAGGTAATTTGCTTGCTGCAGCACAGGTGCTTGAAAAGCTAGCAGTACTTCGGCCAGGAGGGGTAATTTCACAAAACGAGCTCTTGCCTTTATTAGCAAGTGATGCGCGCTATGATGTGTTTGACTTAACAGCAAGCGTTTTGGAGGGGCACCTTGATCGTGCTTTAAAAATCTTAGAACAATTACGGCATGAGAATTTTGAAGCAACAATTATTCTTTGGGCGTTATCAAAAGAATTAAGAATTTTAGCAGAATTAAGCGCAGCAGCTCGCAGCGAATGGTCACGATTATATCAAATACATAAAATTTGGGACAAACGACAAGTTCAATATCAAAAAGCATTAGCGCGTTTACATTATCCTAAAATATTAAATTTATTAGTGATGGCACAAAAAATTGATTTAGACATAAAAGGTTTAGGGAGTGAATCTCCCTGGTATGCCTTAAAACATTTGATTGTAGAGTGTTGCCTGAAAAAATAAAAAATTCTTTCAGCAAAAATTTTGTAAAAGCTATAGCAAAAAAAAGACCTTTCGGGTATTCTGGAGAGATATTTTTTTAAGTATAAATTGATTGTTGCGAGGGCATAATGACTCCGGCATTAAGAAAGCGTTTTATCATCGTCAGTCTTATTCTTTTAATCATTTTTGGTGGTTTATTTACCTATCACCTTGTCATGAACATGCTGATGCATCGGTTTATAAAAAATTTTACACCACCCCCTGTATCAGTAAATGTCATTACGGTTCAGCCTGGTCCATGGCAAGATAGCTACGATACCGTCGGTAATTTAGTTGCCATTGAAGGTACAGACATTAGTCCACAGGTTTCAGGTACGGTCACTAGAGTTTTATTTAATTCTGGAGATTATGTCAATGTAGGGCAGCCTTTAATTATTATGGATACAGGTATTTTGGCAGCACAATTAGAACAAGCCATTGCCAATGAGCGACTCCAAAAAATTAATTATGTGCGTGCCGCGATTCTTTATCGTCAGGGCGTAATTTCACAATCTGATTTCGATACCACGCGCGCTAATTATCAAGAAGCTTTAGGGAGCATGGAACAAAACCAACAAGAATTAAATCAAAAAATTCTTGCTGCACCTTTTAGTGGTCGCGTAGGAATTCGTCAAGTAAGCGTTGGACAATATTTAAATGCGGGCGACCAAGTAACAAACATTCAACAACTAGATCCAATTTATGCGAATGTTGAAGTGCCTGAGCAATTTTTAGGAAAACTACATCAAGGGCAACCGGTAGAATTTATTATTGATACTTTTCCGAACCAAGTTTTTAAAGGTAAAATTACCGCCTTTGATGCGCGTGTTGGTAACAATACTAAAGCAATCACTGTGCAAGCAACGATTCCTAATGGTAATCCAAAGATGCGTTTGTTGCCAGGGATGATGGCTAAAGTGCGTGTACTGATGGCGCAACAAAATAACCTCATTAGCGTTCCGCAACAAGCAGTCTCTTATACGCTTTATGGTAATTCTATTTACGTGGTCTCCAAAGCTGAAGATCCAAAAACACATGAAACAAGTTTAACTGCCAAAGCGGTCAATATTACAACGGGTGAACAAAACGGCAATCAAGTTTTAGTAACTTCAGGCTTGCATGCTGGCGATCAGATAGTAGTGGATGGCCAAGTGAAATTGCAAGACGGTAGTAGGATTAAGATTGCTAATGGAACAGCAGCCTCATGAGTGAGCATCAAGAACCCTTAACAACACCTTCGCATCATGATGAAGCAAGCTTAAAGCCACGCTTTACAGATATATTTATTCAACGCCCGGTATTAGCGACAGTAGTGAGTTTGCTAATTTTTTTAGTGGGTCTTGTGTCAATGACTTCAATGCCGTTGCAGCAATATCCTACTATGAGCAATACGACTATTACCGTGTCTATTGCGTATCCGGGTGCAAGTGCGCAGGTAGTTCAGGGCTTTATTACCACGCCCATGGAAGCTTCAATTGCCAGCGCTAATGGTATTGATTATCTCACTTCGCAAAGCACAGTAGGCCAAAGTATCATTACCGCCTATATTCGTTTAAATTATGATCCTGAGGCGGCGCTTACGGATATTACCGGTGACGTGAATGCTGTGCTCAATCAAATGCCTCAAGGCTCTTTATCACCTACGATTACTAAACAAACAGATCAATCTATCCCCAATTTAATTTTAGGTTTTACTTCAGATGAAATGACTTCTGAGCAAATCAGTGCTTATGTGAATAATGTTTTTGTGCCTAAGGTGAATGCCTTGGGAGGAATTTCTAACGTTGTACTGTACGGTTACCAGCCGTACTCAATGAGGATTTGGCTGAATTCATACAAAATGGCAAAACTCGGTATTACCCCTACCGATGTGAGCAATGCATTAAATCAAAATCATGTATTGGCAACAGCCGGGCAATTAAAATCTGAATATTTATACATCCCAGTACAAGCGAACACTGATTTACATACAGAGGCAGAATTTAATAATTTAGTTATAAAAAATGATCATGGTAATATTATTCGCATTAGCGATGTAGGTCGCGCCGAATTAGGTTCACAAACCTATGACACGCGCGTATTTTTTAATAATAAAACTGCAGTCTTTGCGGGCATTCAAACCGCTGTGAACGCAAATCCTTTAACTGTCATTGATACTGTGATTAAAAATTTACCAGAGATTGAGCGTTCTTTTCCACCTGGATTAAAAGTAGATATTGTTTATAACAATACTTTATACATTAAAGCATCTATTCGCGAAGTAATTAAAACTATTTGTGAAGCAGCGTTAATTGTTGTTTTTATTATTTTTTTATTTTTGGGTACGATTCGTTCCGTATTTATTCCGGTGATTACCATGCCGCTTTCCTTGGTTGGCTCCGGCTTCTTAATGTTATTGATGGGCTTTTCTATTAATTTATTAACCTTACTTGCAATGGTGCTCGCCATCGGTTTAGTGGTGGATGATGCCATTGTCGTACTTGAAAATATTTATAGACATTTAGAAGAGGGCTTAGACGCAAAAGAAGCCGCCTTGCGCGGTGCGCGAGAGATTGCTAATCCGGTTATTGTCATGACGACCACATTGGTGGCAGTATATGCACCCATTGGTTTTTTGGGTGGTATTACCGGTGCGCTTTTTAAGGAGTTCGCTTTTACTTTAGCAGGATCAGTATTAATTTCAGGGGTGATCGCGTTAACATTCTCTCCCATGTTATGTTCAAAAATGATTAATAGAGAAACACTACAAAAGCCTTTCACCAAAAAAATTGATCGCGTTTTTGAAGGCATGAAAAATTTCTATAAGAAAAAACTTTTACAGGTCTTGGTGTATCGCTCCATTGGGTTATTAGTTGCGAGTGTTGTATTGGCAAGTTGTGTGATCTTTTTTATGGTGACACCTAAAGAACTAGCACCGCAAGAAGATCAGGGTTTTATAGGGGTACAAGGCCAAGGACCTACGCCAGTAAATCTAAATTATGTCGCCCGTTTTAACAAACAAACCAATGACATTATGGCGAGTTTTCCGGAAGCAGCAAGTACTTTTATCGTAGATGGTTATCCTTTAGATAATAATATGTTTGCTGGCGTAAATTTAAAACTTTGGGATCAGCGCAAAAAAACTGAAATGCAGATTAATCCATTGTTACAAAATAAATTGGCTGCAGTGACAGGAATGCAGTTATTTAGTTTTGAGCTACCGCCGCTCCCAGGAACGCAAGGTTTACCTATTCAGTTTGTTGTTAATTCTACAGCATCACACCAAGATATTTTTCCATACACGCAAGAGCTCATTAAGAAAGCGTATCAAAGCGGTTTATTTATTTTTATGCAAAGTGATTTACGTTTTGATCAGCCGCAACTCTTAGTCAATATTGATCGTGATAAAGCCGCGCAATTGGGTGTAAATATGTCAGATATTGCGACTGCCTTAGGAACAATGATGAGTGATGCTTATACTAATTTCTTTAGTATGGGGGGATATTCTTATCAAGTAATTCCACAGGTTGATGATTTATTGCGGGAGCGCTCACAACAATTAAATCAATTTTATGTAAAAAGCCAAACCACAGGTGAAGTATTGCCTTTGTCAACTTTTGTAAGTTATGGTTCAGCAATTCAACCCTCTACGTTAAATCAATTTCAACAATTAAATTCAGTAACGTTAACAGGACAAATGATGCCTGGTGTGACCATGGGTACCGCCTTAAACTTTTTAACAACCACAGCGCAACAAATTCTCCCCAAAGAAATGAGCATCGATTATGCGCAAGCCTCACGGCAATTTATCCAAGAGGGCAATAGCATGATCTTTGCTTTCATGTTTGCAATTATTATTATTTTCTTAGTTTTAGCAGCACAGTTTGAAAGTTTTCGCGATCCTTTTATTGTATTAATCAGTGTGCCGATGTCAATTTGTGGTGCGTTGATTCCATTATTTTTGGGTGCTGCAACCATCAATATTTATACTGAAATTGGTTTGATCACTTTAATTGGATTAATTAGTAAGCACGGGATTTTAATGGTTGAATTTGCTAATAAGCTACAAGAGCAACAAAAAGTCTCGCCCCATGATGCAATCGTAGAAGCCGCTTCCATTCGTTTACGTCCCATTTTAATGACCACCTTTGCTATGGTTTTTGGAGTCATACCTCTTATCCTCGCTGCAGGTGCAGGTGCAAAAAGCCGCTTTGATGTGGGGCTAGTGATCGCTTCAGGAATGGCAATCGGTACCTGCTTTACCTTGTTTATGGTTCCAATCATGTATACGTATATCGCAAAACGACATATAGCCATCGCACTTCAAGATGCAAACCCTGCCTGAAAGTTATTGAGATCATAATAGGCAAGCGATAAGCTGCAAAGGCCATGCTGTAGGGGCGTAGCTTGCTACGCCCGATAATTGCAAGGCTTCCAAGCTCATCAACAATGATGATTTTTTATTAAAAAAGTCTTGCTTTTTAATGTTAATGCTTTTGCCACACCGGGCGTAGCAAGCTACACTACTGTCCGGAGAAAATGGTAAGACATTCTCCCCTTCCTTTGTATATGATGTTGTTGAATAATGATGGATGAGCTGGAGACTTAATTTACGAGATTTTCCCCCGTAAGTGTCATCCTGTGGAAATCGCGGAGCGATTTAGCACAGGATCCAGGATCAAAATA
>JAGVKT010000016.1 GCA_020050355.1 Gammaproteobacteria bacterium
CGCATTAATGTGCTTAGCACCTGTCACTTTGTGCTATTTTCTCCGGACAGTAGTGTAGCTTGCTACGCCCGGTAACTGCAGGACTTTGAAACTCATAGGTAATGATGATTTTTTTATTAAGCAGGCCTTGCTTCTTCATGTTAATGCCTTTGCCGTGCCGAGCGTAGCAAGCTACGCCCCTACAGCATGGCCTTTTTGCTACAGGAACAAACAAACAACTCTTGACTTACATCATAATAACACTTGGGATAACACTATAAGACATACGAATTAAGGTACTTTTCGGGGCAAAAATTCCTATGTAGTCATGGAGCTTGAGCATTATGATTATTTACGTGAACGTGAGTTTACAGCTGCACTACACGAAGCCCAAGAAGATATTAAAGCAGGTTGAATCATTCATGAACCCGTGAGCAAACATATTAAAAAAATCAAAGCTGCTTTATGACTTATCAGATTGAGTATCAGAACGCTATTTAACTCAAGCTAAGATATTTTTTAAAAAACATCCTCAAGCCCCAGCAAGCATCATTCGATCAACCAATAACGAACCTACATGAACACGCCCCCGCTGGTCGATATCATTAGCGCTGGCAACGATCCCAGAAAAAATATTTTTGAGATTCCCCGCAATGGTGATTTCTTCTACAGGATATTGCACTTCACCGTGCTCAACCCATAAGCCAGTAGCACCGCGAGAATAATCACCCGTAACCAAATTAACTCCTTGACCCATCAGTTCCGTGACCAACAAACCCTTATGCATTTTTTTAATCAAAGCCTCTAGAGTTAAATGTTCATCATGACTGACTTTGACATTATAAGCACCACTCGCATGTCCCGTAGTGCGCATACTTAATTTTCTTGCAGTATAGGTGCTTAACAAATAAGTTTTTACTATACCCTCTTGCACCAAATATTGAGGTTTAAGTTGCACACCTTCAGGGTCAAAAGGCGCGCTACCCAAAGCTCTGGGAATAAAAGGATCATCATATAAAGAAAACCATTCTGGAAAAATTTTTTTACCTAAACTATCAAGCAAAAATGATGAATTCCGATATAAAGCCCCACCACTCACGGCACGCAAATAATTACCCAACAAACTACCCGCAATGCTCGCTTCAAAAATCACTGGAACATTTTGAGTAGATAACGGCTGTGGATTTAAACGTCGTAAGGTCCGTCGCACTGCATCTTGCGCTAAACGTTCATAAGACCACAAATCTTCATGACGACGCGCTTCAGTAAAACTAAAATCTCGTTGCATATTACCCTCTTTATCGGCAGCAATAAGACCTAAACTCAAACCATGATTACTGGCATAGGTACTTGCCAAAAAACCTTCGCTACTGCCATAAACATTTAAACCTTGATAAATATTTAAATTAGCACCCTCAGAATTAATAATACGCTGATCCTGCCCCAACGCACAGGCCTCGATATTTTTTGCCAAAACAACAGCATCGGCAATAGCAATAGGCCAAGGATGGTACAGGTCTAATTCTGGCCAATTTTTTGCAAGGTCTTGCGCATCAGGCAAACCCGCACATTCATCGGGCAAAGTAAATTTAGCAATATGCACCGCTGCATCTACCGCTTCTTGAAGGCTCTCATCCGTTAAATCCGTCGTACTCGCTGAACCCTTTTGTTTACCAAAATATACAGTAACGCTTAAATTTTGATCATCATAATGTTCGATAGTTTCAACATCGTTTTTACGTACGGTTAAAGAAAAACCGCCGCCCCCATTTAAGGCCGCCTCTGCTTGACTTGCCCCAGCTTCTTGAGCCAATTTAAGTAATTTTTTAACACTGTCTTTAAAAAAGGCTTCTTTTTGTTTTAAGGCGTCCATGAATCCCCCCGCGCTACCTGAATTAACTGGCGCTTTAGCCCATGCACATGATTAAGCCTACGTAAACCAGAGCTTAAAATTCGTACAAATCTAGGCTGCCGCACCTGAAACAAACGATTGAGTATACTAAAACTCAAGGACAATGTCTTATGCTTTAATTGACAAGCCGCAGCATAACGAGCTAAAACTCGAACATCCAGAAGATCTTGCTCCTGCTGCAACAAGCCACAAAGCTTAACAACATCATACAACCCCATATTAACGCCCTGCCCCGCTAAAGGATGCACGGTATGCGCCGCATCCCCCACTAAAACAAAACCCGCACCGTAATACTGTTCTGCTGCAGAAGCCGTCAATTCAAAAGCGCGTGGTGCCGTTAACAACGCCAATGCCCCCAAATCTGGAAAAACCGCATTTAATTGTTGTAATAACTGAGATGGATCACCACGTAAATAATCATCTGCTACTGCCGTAGGCAAAGTCCACACGATCGAACTCCAATGAGGCTTAAATAAAGGCAAAAAAGCCAGCGGCCCATCCGTGAAAAAACGTTGATACGCGGTAAAACGATGCGGCAAATCTGAAGCCACATTCACGACCAAAGCTTTTTGATGATAAAATTCAACGGTACTTGAAACCTTAAGTAACTCTCGTAGATTCGCCTGCGCACCTTGCGCGATGACCAATAACGTGGCCGTAAGCGATAGTGAATCTTGCCCAGAAAGTTGCAGTTGCCATTGCTGCTGCATACGCATTAAATGGGTCGCACGATACGGACAAAAAAATGCGCCACCTTGTAGTTTAAATTGCTCCAAAAGCGCATGAATCAAAAAATCGTTTTCAACAATAAAACCTAATTCACTAAAACCAAACTCAGCAGCATCAAAACGTAAGCCATGCGTCAAATCAAAAGGCGTATCGATGCCCATACTCAAAATCGGCGTAATACGTGCATCGTCCAATTGGGACCATACTTGCAAATCCTGCAATAATCGATAAGAAGCATCATTAATCGCACTAACACGTGCTTGCGGTAATGGATCATCTGTTAAGCTCGGCTGCTGCGCATCAATCAAAGCCACACGATAACCTTGCTGTTGCAATTTTAAAGCTGCGGCCGCACCCACAATCCCAGCACCCACTACCGCAATATCATAATGACTCATGCAAAACCCACCATCACTTCATTTAATGCCGATTTCGCCTGCGGAACTAATTCTAAATTGAGCAACAAACTATTGCGTAAGCCACGTATCATAAAATTTTTAGGCGCGAACAATTTAAGTAAAGTATCGGTAACCCATGCTGTACGCTGTTGATCATGCGTGCGCAGACGCACATATTCTTGCCAAATAATTTCAGGCTGCGACAATTGATCAGAATAGCGCTTAACAATTTGATACAAACCAAAAATATCGCGCATGCTTAAATTAAATCCCTGAGCTGCCACAGGATGCAAGCTATGCGCCGCATTCCCTACAAGACCTACGCGACCTTGATAAACCTTTGTCGCTATTACTTGTTGTAAAGGGTAGGCTTGCAATGCCCCCAAAGCAACAAAAGCACCCGCACGATATCCCATAATTTTTTGTAAATCTGCTAACAATATCGGCATTGGCAACTTTTGTCGCAACTCTGCTACCGTCGTTGGCATCACCCAAACCAAAGTCATATGCTCTTGATCTAAAGGCAACAAAGCCAGAGGCCCTTCACGCGTAAAACGCTCATAGGCAATATTAGGCACCAAACCCTTAAGGCGCACATTACCAATCAAAGCTGTTTGATTATAATCTTTGGTTTCACTAGCGACATCCAAAAATTCGCGTACTTTAGAATGCGCACCATCGGCACCTAAAACCAAAGATGCTGTTAGATCCTGATCTGCAAGCTTAATAGTAACGCCATCTTCATGCTGCTCAATACCCACACAAGTGCCAGGCACACAAGTAATTTTAGGATCATCCAATACCAACTGCTGTAATTGTCGCGTCAGTTGTAAAATAGGAATCACACAACCAAAATAAGCTAAATTTTCATCTTGCGCACGTAATGTAACCCGACCAAAACCTTGTTGATCACTCACATAAATCGTCTGCACCAAAGTACCCAAAGCACTAAAATCCACACCTAATAATTTTTGCAAAATAGTCAAAGAACCAATATTTAACGCCAACGCCCGTGTATCTAACACCGACGTAGTTGCAAAATCTTCCGTAAGAAAATTTTTTTCAACTAGAATGAGTCGTAATCCGAGATGACTTAAAGCTTTTGCCAACACAGCCCCTACAAGGCCACCACCTACAATAACAATATCAGCAGACTGCATGATTATATTGCTTGCTGAGCATGCGCAGCTCTTCCATAATCGTCAATACCGCAATACGCACATGCTCAATGATATCTAAAAAATAAGCTTCGTTGTATTGATCTTTTTGCTCGGCCTGCGTTAATTGTGCTTGGCTAATTGCAAGCAAATCCTGAAAACATTCTTGCACGCGCGCATTGCTATTTTTTTCAACATCCATACCCAAGAGATGTATGCCCGTTAAATAACCTTGACAAAAAGCAGCCAGAGCCTCAACCCGCTCATCAAGAGGTGTGTCATCGTTAGGCAAAAGCAAAGGCAAAGAAAAATCTTCACTCTGAAACGCATCTTTAGTTGCATTAAACAGTTGATGTAAAAGCTGATAAGCCTCACGCCCACGCTCATCACCCGGCTCAATATGACCGCTCAAAAGTGAATCCACCCAAGCTTCGCGGGTAATACGCACGTGGGTCGACATCAACGCACATAATAAGCCATGATTCTGTTCAGCACTGCCCAAAGCAGAAAGCGTCGTTAACGCCTCAGCAACATCTCGATAACTCGGAAACATAGGTTGACTCATAAGTCCACGTCCTTTTTAATTTAGCGCTTGACCGGAATTTTTTGACCTTGATCATTAATGGCCACATAAGTAAATAAGGCTTCGGTTACACAATAACTTTCCTCAGTTAATCCCCCAGAACTGACCCAGGCCATCACTTTAAAGGTCATTGAAGTAGTACCAACTCGTTCTAATTTAGCATAACAACAAACAGTATCACCCACCTGTACCGGCCGACGAAATTTTAGGCTATCAATCGCCACAGTAGCAATGCGACTCTTAGCCACTTTACGCGCAGCAACCGCACCACCTAAGTCCATCTCAGAAACCAGCCAACCCCCAAAAATATCACCATTAAAATTAGTATCCTTGGGCATAGCAATCGTCCGAATGACCAATTCCCCTTCAGGAACTTCATATTCATGATTTTTTAAAGGCATCATCAGAATCCTCCATCAACATCAGGCGTCTATTATGATTGAAAAAACAGCTGAGGTCTAGTAAGATGGCGCTACCCGCTTTACAGCTTAAACTATGCAACTGAATTTAGCATTCAAAGATTTTCTAGATGCGCTCAAAAGCTATCGCATTTGGTGGTACTTTGCCTGGATGGAAGTTAAACAACGCTATCGGCGTTCAGTTTTAGGACCATGGTGGATTACCATCTCCATGATGATTTTTATTGCTGCTATGGGCACGGTATTTAGTCGCATTTTCAATCAAGGCCTCAATGTCTACGTCCCCTTTTTTACTGCGGGTTTTTTATTTTGGACTTTTATTTCAGGATCAATCAACGAAGCTACTGAGGTATTTAAACTTTCAAATACCTTTATTAAACAAATTAACCTGCCCTTTAACATTTATATTTTTAAACACTTAACACGGCATTTTATTTTTTTATGCCATAACTTTGTGGTCTTCATTCTCGTAGCCCTTATTTTTAAAATACCTTTTAATGCCGGCATGCTTTTTGCTATTCCAGGTTGTCTTTTGTTATTTCTCAATATTTATTGGATCTCTTTATTAGTTGCCATTATCAGCACCCGTTATCGTGATCTTGCACCTACCATCAATAGCTGCATGCAAGTAGCTTTTTTTATCACGCCTATTTCGTGGATGCCCAAATTATTAAACCCACATTCACTGATCATGAAACTCAACCCACTCGTATTTTATCTAGGCGCCATACGCAATCCGCTTTTAAGCACACCGGTCACGCCCCATACCTGGACTGCTGATATTATTTCTGCAGTTTTAGGCTTATTCATCACCTTCATTATTTTTGCAAAATTCCGCAACCGCATTCCTTATTGGGTAGATTAACCATGGCCAAGATTACCGTAAAAAATGTCGGCTTAAGTTATCCTGTTTATGGCGCTAATGGTCGCTCCTTAAAAAGCGGTTTGTTTAATATGGCTACGGGCGGACGTATCGCTAAAAGCCATCATGTGATTACTGTAGAAGCACTCAAAGATATTAATTTAAATTTAACCAGTGGCGATCGTTTAGGTTTAGTGGGCCACAATGGCGCCGGCAAAACTACACTTCTTAAAGTATTCGCACAAATCTACGAGCCTACCAAAGGTAAATTAACTATCGAAGGCCGCTCCAATTGTTTATTCGATATCATGATGGGTATGGACCCAGAAGCCTCTGGTTATGAAAACATCATGCTAAGAGGCCTACTATTCGGACTCTCACGCACCGAAGTGAGAGCGCTAACACCTGATATCGAACAATTTGCCGAATTGGGTGAGTTCATAAAAATG
Organism: Gammaproteobacteria bacterium; assembly: GCA_020050355.1. GTDB lineage: Bacteria > Pseudomonadota > Gammaproteobacteria > Francisellales > CACEW01 > CAIQBE01. Next base: position 6,489 of record JAGVKT010000016.1, read on the forward strand.
CCAGTCAAAACCTACTCCGCAGGCATGAAAGTAAGACTCGCTTTCGGTATCATCACCAGCATCCCCGCTGAAATTTTATTGATCGATGAAATCGTCAACGTCGGCGATACCGGTTTTATGGAAAAAGCCAAAAAGCGCATGGCCGATTTGATTCATCAATCCGACATTCTAGTGTTATCCACACACGATCTACAAACTATAAAAGAGCTCTGCAACAAAATTTTATGGCTCGAACACGGAAGCATTAAAATGTTTGGCGACATCACTCAAGTACTTCCCGTGTTCACTCATCATATTAAGGCTTAAATTATGTCCACTTTTGCTTTTGATCATTTCTATGCAAAATTTCAAGAACATTTTCGCGGCAATGAAAACATCATCAAAGAACGTCTACGTGAATACCTTCCAATTTTACAACAACTACCGCCAAGCATACTGCAACAAAAAGTCATCGACCTGGGCTGTGGTAATGGCTTGTGGCTTGATGTACTCCAGGAACAAAACATCCCCAACTACGGTATAGATACAAATGCCGCCTCGCTTCAGTTAGCACAAAAAAAAGGCCATCAAACCATACAAGCAAACGTTTTAGAACACTTAAGAACACTACCCGATCAATCAGTAGGAGTAGTGACCGCTTTTCACCTCATCGAACATTTAAATTTTTTAGATTTTATTACGCTCTCACAAGAAATTTTAAGGATACTGGTTCCTGCCGGTATAGTGATTTATGAAACCCCTAATCCAAGAAACCTAATCATTGGCGCTTGTAATTTTTATACTGACCCCACACATCTACGCCCAATTCCGTCAGATTTCTGCGGCTTTGTTATGGAATATCTAGGATTTACAAACATCAAAATCAAAGAAGGCCAAAATTTCCGTGAATTTACTACGCAACAATTAAATCATCTCCAAAACTTGAAATCCAAATCCCTCAAGCAAAGCGCCAAAAATACTTTAAAGAAAATTCCTGGATTAAAACAACTAGGTGAAATGCACGGCTTAATGAAACGACATTTACAAAACTCCAATGATTATGGCGTCATCGCTAGTAAATCATAATCCTGCTATTTCAACCTAACAAAAATTTTTTTCAAAAAACGTCTGAACATATAAGGCAACAAATTAGCCAAACGCTTTTTAATATGCGCCCGCCAACTGCCAATCAAAACAGGCCAAGGAATCGATCTAACTCGGCCCAAATCTACAACGTGATTTTTAGCTTCTTGATTAACCGCCCAGTCTATCGCACGATACAAACGCTCAGGCGCAACCAAATTAATACACTGTGCCTGTATAGACCAACAATTCCAGCCACATTTAAAACATGCCAATTTCTGTGTCACGATATAAGAACGCCGCGCTAAAGGCAAAAATCTTGGCCAACCACCACCACCAAAATGCACCACAACCGGCACACCTAAAGCTGCGGCAAAATGCATAGAACCCGTATCACTACCATAATAAAATCGACTGAGATTAATTAAGCCTAATAAAGCTCCAAAAGTAGCGCTAGAACCAATCCACATTTGAACAGTAACACCTTCACGTTGACAACGCGCTGCAATCTGTTGCATATGCGCTGCTTCAGCTTCAACGCCCAATAACAAAACAGCTAAATTATATTTTTTCTTTAAATAAACGAGCACCTGCGCGCTAACCTCAATGGGTAAGACTTTAATAGGTGCATTGGTATTTCCTGCCACACAAGCTGCAACATAATTTTTTTGCACTAAACCTAACTGTGTTAAAATTTGTTCGGCATGCGCCAACACAGCAGTTGGCAAAAGCATCTGCGGCAACGCTGTTAATTTTTGACCAGAAAGTACTTTAAACAAAGCTTGCGTTTTATTAAATTCATGTGCACTTTCTTTAACTTTAATAGTATGGGTAAATAAAGACCCGGCTGTGTCCAAACCCCGATAAATCTCTGGTGCCGCCTGAGCAAAACTCACACGCAAAGTATTATTCATAAAACCATAACGTGGCCATTGCGGCAATAACCGCAACAACCATTCATCAAGATAAGTATACGCATAAGGCACAGAAACCAGAGCATCCGGCTGCAATGCGATTATTTGTGCAACCAACTCCGTAACAGAATCTTGCGTACTCAAACGGTAGGGATTAATCGGGGTAGTTATAATTTTTAAACGCGCATCCAAAAAAGGCAACAGCACTGCGTAGGTCTCACGCACAATGACAGTAACATCATAATGCAAATCCAAAAGCGCTTTAAAAAAAGATTGGCGCAGCGCAATATCACCAAAAGTATCAAAACATAAAATAACTAGCTTTTTCATGATATACCCATCGTACTTCAAAACACTGGAATTTTAACAAATAGTTTTGTTGTATAATAAATTTTCTGAGGTACGTAATAACAAGTCTATTGCGGACCGAAGAAGATTTATTATACAACAAAAATAGAAGTTAAAAACCAGTGGTTTGAGGTACGATGGGTATATACCCATCATCAAAGGTTCAATTTTTTGAAAACCCGCTCAGGGATGAGTTTAATAACCACCATAATGTAGCGCCAAAACCATGGAAGATAAACTACATCACGCTGTTTTTGTAAAGCCCTGACAATACCACGACCAATTTGCTCAGGCGAAGCCCACAATAAACCTTTAGCAAAATCTTTGGTCATCGGCGTATCTACAAAACCTGGCTTAATCGTGAGCACATGCACGCCCCATTGAGTCAAACGATTACGTAAAGCCGAGAGATAAACATTTAATAAGCCTTTGCTAGTACCATAAAAACAATTTTTTTTCCGTCCACGGTCCCCGGCAACGGAGCTAATCACAGCGATAGCCCCATGATAACGTTTTGAAAAATATGCTGCAAAAGCCTCACAGAGATCAATAACGCTAAGTGCATTAATTTGCAAAGATTGATGGCGATACACTAAATTTTTTTGCGCCTCAGCTTCATGCGTTAAAATGCCATGAGCCACCAGTACTGCATCAATTTCTGGCATACGTGTTAATACCTGACTCATAAAAATTTCAGCATCAAAATTAAGCGCATCAAAAAGCAAAGTATTCACTACAATTTTTGGATAACGCAACCGCAAATCCTGTTGCAAGATATCTAAAGCTGTTTGCTGACGCGCGCACAATAATAAATTAACCCCTTGCTGCGCTAGAATTTCAGCAGTCGCTTCTGCAATGCTCGATCCAGCACCGATAATCACCACATTCTTCATACTACACTTCCTATACCAGTTCTAAACGCCGCGCCATATTTGAGCTAAACCGTGGGTCAATATAATTTTTAAAGTGACGCCATTTGGGATAAAACTGCCTAAAAGTTTCCGCACTCATCCGCGCATCTTTAGCTAAATATACCCGACCACCAAAACTTAACACCAAACCATCAAGCGCTTCAAACAATTGTAATGAGCGTGCACCTTGATTAGGAAAATCTAAAGCAAGACTAACACCTTCTTTACAAAAAGATAATAAACCTGGTGAGGACGACTCGCCAAAAACTTTTAAAACCGCTAAAAAAGATCCCATTTTATGTTTAGCAATTAAGGCCAGTATCTGTGCAATTCCTACCTCTGCCTGCGCTTTGGGAAGCACACATTGATATTGATAAAATCCTTGGCGCCCATAAATACGATTCCACGCTTTTATACCATCAAGAGGAAAGAAAAATTTTTGATAATGCTGTATCTCAGTATTTTTTAAAGGCCGATGATAATAAAGCTGATTAAATAATTTCAGCGAATAACGATTCACCAACGAAAATGGCTGACGTACCGGATAGATTTTTTGACTAACACGGTATTTTTGTGGTGTTAATGGCTGTGGAATATGCTTGCCTAAAAATAACCAACCTCGCCCTAAACGCTTACCCACTGCCAAACAATCAATCCACGCAACACTATATTCATATTCTTTTGCAAAAGTTTCACTTAAGGTAAAAAATTCTTCAAGATTGGCAAAACGAATATTTTTAACCGCCAACCAGGGACTCTCGATGGGCATGAGTTGCAAGGTAGCTTGAGTAATTAACCCTGTTAAACCAGCACCTCCCAAAGTCGCTGCATAGAATTCTGCATTTTGCTGCGGACTACATTGATAGCGCTGTCCATCCGAACGCAATAATTCAAAAGTCACGAGACTGCTCGCAAAACTACCACGCGCATGCTGATTTTTACCATGAATATCATTAGCGATCGCACCGCCAACAGTCACAAATTGAGTACCGGGAACCACAGGTAAAAACCAACCCTGCGGCACAATAAAATCTAAAATATCCGCTAATAAGGCACCTGCTTCAACAGTCAACAAACCTCGCAGAGCATCAAAACGCAAAAAATGCCGCGCGGCATGAGTTTGAATCACACCACCATGTTCATTGATACACTCATCCCCATAACAACGGCCATTGCCATAAGGAATGTAAGTAAATTGAGCATCTAAAGTAAGTTGATTAAAACGCAAGTATTGACAATCTGCTACGTCATAATCTTGCAGTCTACCCCACGAATGAATTTTCATTAGATCAATTCACTAAATAAAGTTGAGCATGATAACAATAAAGATCCACAAAGCTCCAGCTAAAATTAAATGCAGATCCCCAAAAAAATCCGCTGAAGTATCCTGACCTTTTTGCTGATGATAAACCAAATAAATATAGCGAAACAAGCCATAGATGACCAATGGCAAGGTATAAAACAATTGCTGATTAAACTCGCTCACCGCTAAAACTGTAAAAGCGCCATAACTTACAATGGTACAACTGGCACAAATCGCAATAAAAACATCCAACATCGAATTAGAATAATGCTCCAATACACGCCGCGTATGAATTTCTTTAGCATCCCCACATTCCAACAATTCAGCCTTACGCTTCGCAAAACCTAAAAACAAAGTAAGCATCAACGCACACAACAAAAACCAATTTGATACAAAAAATCCAAGCGCAAAGGTTCCCATCAACAAGCGCAACAAAAAGCCTAAAGAAATCACAAAAATATCAATAATAACGATATGCTTTAATTTAACAGAATAAAAAACATTAATCACAAAATAAATTAAAATAATTAGAAGCGCACGCGGCCCAACATACAGCGCAAAAATGACCGCGAGCATGAAAAATAAAAAACCTATCAGCAAAGCTTCTTGCTTTAAGATCGCCCCGCGCGCAATCGGACGATGTTTTTTTCGAGGATGTGCTTGATCGTATTTAACGTCGACTACATCGTTAAGCAAATAAACTGCCGATGAAATAAAACAAAACGCAAAAAAAGCAAAAACCAAATGCACTAAATTAATGACAGAAAATTCTTTAGCAAGCACAAAACCAATAATGATAAAAACATTCTTCAACCACTGCTGTATGCGCAATAATTGCCACCAGGCTTTTATTTTATGAATCATCGTTTACATCAATTTTTTTAAAGCCAAATAGTAACACAACTTCAAATCAAAAAATATTAACATTAAATTACCTTGTTTATTCCCGTAGCATAAAGGCCATACTGTAGGGGCGTAGCCTTGCTACGCCCGGTAACTGCAGGACTTTGAAGCTCATCAGCAATGATGATTTTTTTATTAAGCAGGCCTTGCTTCTTCATGTTAATGCCTTTGCCGTGCCGGGCGTAGCAAGCTACGCCCCTACAGCATGGCCTTTTTGCTACAGGAACAAACAGTGAAAATTTAACGCTAAGTAAAAAATTCGCATCTTGAACCACGTTTGGTCTATACCAAACATACTTGAAGACACAAACTTCCTTAGAAAAAATATTACAAGAATGGTACAATATCGGCCAATTAAAAGAGCACACTAAACCAAACATGAAAAGCGTGTTATTTATTGGCCTGGGACGAATTGGCCTGCCACAGGCGCTGGTTTTTGCCAGCAAAGGTTTTAAAGTATATGGCTTTGATCAAGACCCAAAAATTCCTGAACAATTAAAAAAAGGCATCCTGCCCTTTTATGAGCCAGGAATGCAAGAATTATTAACCCAACATCTTGGTGAAAATTTCTTACCCAGCGCGCAAACGCAAGACTTGGTTACTGCGCTAACACAAAGCGATGCACTATTCTTTACTTTAGGTACCGGTGTACCCAATAGTCAAACCTGCAAAACTACCGAAGGATTTGATCTAAGCCCCATTTATCAACTATTACAACAACTACTCCAACATCCTCTTAAAAAAGCAAGTGTCTTAGTATTTCGCACTACCTTAGCACTAGGCAGTATGGATCGGATTAAAAGCTACATTGAACAAAATTTTCCACTGACCGAAGGCAATGAATTTCATCTCGCGTTTATTCCTGAGAGATTAGTTGAAGGCCAGGCGATTAGCGAAGAAGAACACCTGCCCAAAATCGTAGGCACTTATAACGATCAAGGCTACGAAAAAATAACGACAATTCTTAAACAACTGGGCGGCAAAATTATCCGCGTGCGCGATCCTAAAACTGCAGAATTTTGCAAACTTACCGACAATAGTTATCGCAATACTCTGTTTAGTTTTGCCAATGAACTTGCACTTTCAGCCGCTGATAATCACATCGATGCTCTTGAAGTCATTCATGCCGTCAATGCCGATTATGCTCGCAATAACATTCCCAAACCTGGTTATGCTTCAGGATATTGCTTAGGCAAAGACCCCTACATTTTTGAATATTCTTTTCAGAATATCAGCCAAAACCGCGGCTTTGATTCACTTTGGTATTATGGCCGACGCATTAATGATTGGCTTATTGATTATACTGTTGATAAAATCAACAAAAATCTAAAAAATAAAAATGGCAAAATTGTCATTTTAGGAACTTCATTTAAAGAAGACATTGATGACTTCCGCATGTCTCATAGCCTGGATCTTGCTAAAGCTTTAATAAGTGTAGGGTATCAACATATTACTTTTTTTGATCCTAACATGGATCTTAACAAGTACACCCAGCTTCCAGAAAATTTACAAAATTGTCAAAAGACCAAAATTTTAGATTCTGCATTATTTGAAAACGCTGAAGCGATTATCATTGCTCATCGCCATCAGCTGTTACGTCAACAAAATGCAGCAACACAATTACAAGCGCTGCTAAAAAAAGCGCACCAGCCTGTCTATATTTTTGATGGCTGGAACATCTGGCGCGAAGCAGCCACGCTTCCTTTCGTTCATTACGAGGCGTTAGGATATGCGCTAACGACCAAAGGATCCGCATCATGAGCACAAGTATTTTAGTCACCGGCGGTGCAGGCTTTATCGGTTCTTTTTTATGTGAACAATTATTAACACAAGGTTACTCAGTCATTGCCATCGATAATTTATTTCGCGGCAAGATTGAAAACATCGCCCACCTCAAAAATAATCCAGCATTCAGCTTTATCGAATTAGATTTAAGCCTAACTACCCATATTCAAAAAGTTCAAAAAATATTAGTCGAACAACACGTTAAAGTCATCTTTCATCTCGCCGCCATCAACGGTACCCAACACTTTTATGATCATGCCTATTTTGTTTTAGACCAAAACAGCAAACTCACACAAAATGTTTTAGCAGCAACTGAAAATACTGAGGTCAACAAAATCATCTATACCTCAAGCTCAGAGGTGTATGGTGAACCAATGATCTTGCCTACCCCAGAAACCCATCCGATTTTACTCAATGCTTTTGCTGATCGGGATTCTTACGCAAGCTCTAAAGCACTTGGAGATTTTTACGTGCGCTTACACTGTCAACATAAAAATATTGATTATCTTATTTTGCGGATTTTTAATATGTACGGCGAACGCATGGTAAATACTCGGTATGGCCAAGTCATTCCTGAATTCATTAAACGCACCCTATCATCCGACCAAGAATTTACGATCATTGGTGATGGCCAACATACACGCAGCTTCTGCTATATTAAAGATGCAACCATTGCCATGGTGCAATTAATGCAACAACACGTGACTGGCTTTTTAAACTTGGGCAACGACCAAGAGATTTCTATTCTAGAACTTGCACAAACCATTCACCAAATACTCAAGCGTCCTTTTAAACCAAAATTTTTACCCGAACGCCCGCACGACCATAAACGCCGCTGCCCAGATTTGACGCGACTCAAAACGATATTACCTGAATTAAAATTCACCTCACTCCATGACGGCTTAACTAAAGTAATCAAATACTATCAAGATATAAAGGACCAGCCATGATTAAAGTCGGCGTCAATGCCTTACCTTTGATTTATTCGATCACTGGTATAGGACGCATCACCTATGAAACCATCAAGCATTTAGCACAACAAGAGGGCATAGAACTTTATCTTTATACCTGCGCTCCCTTAAAAGTAGATTTAAGCAGCTACAAAAACATTCATATAAAAATGGACCCCGATTACGCACCTAAAAAATTCTTTAAACAAAAAATCATTTGGCAACAATTACGCCTACCTCAATTGGCACGGCAAGATCAATTAGACTTATTTTGGTCACCCCGTCATCAATTGCCTTCGCGCACCATCAATGGCATTCCTCAGGTCCTCACTGTTTATGATTTAGTAGCAAAAAAATTCCCTGAAACCATGAAGCCACGAAATTTATTAATTGAACGACTATTCTTCAAGTCAACGCTCAAAAAAGCCGATCATGTGATTACCATCTCTAACGCCGCAAAAAATGATCTGTGCGAATTTTATAACTACCCATCCTCACAAATTAGCGTGAGTCATCCAAGTTTTTTTGAATTAGCACAACATCAACCCACAGACCTAACTACCTTAGGCCTAACTAAACCCTTTATCCTCTATATCGGCACCTTAGAACCGCGTAAAAATTTATCACGTTTAATTGATGCTTATTTAAACCTACCGGCTGAACTCAAAGCACAATATGATCTCGTATTTGCCGGCGGCAAAGGTTGGAAATCAGAGGCATTGTTAGAAAAAGTAAAACAAATAAAATATCTGGGCTATGTTGATGACGCCACTGCATATACCTTACTCAAACAAGCAACCCTCTTTGCTTTTCCTTCGCTTTATGAAGGTTTTGGTTTACCTATCCTCGAAGCCATGAATCTTGGTACTCCCGTATTAACTTCGATTGATCCCGCCTGCAAAGAAACCGCGGGCGGTGCAGCATATTTGGTTAATCCACTTGATACCAATGATATAAAAGAAGGCTTGGTCAAATTTTTAACCAATGCCGCATTACGGCAAGAATTCATCAATAAAGGCCTAGTACGCGTACAAAATTTTTCTTGGGATCGATCTGCCAAACAATATCTAGAGGTGTTTAAAAAAGTTTTAGCAAGGAATATCGTGTGACCTTAAAAATTGGCATTAACGCCCTACCCCTCACGCAGAATTTAACTGGGATTGGACGTTACACTCTAGAAATCATCAAACAACTTGCACAATTACCAGACATTGAACTTTATCTTTACACCTGCCATCCTTTAATTGTAGAACTAGGCCCTACATCCAATATCCACGTGATCTTTACGCCGACATGGCTCCCAAAAAAACTATGGGAACAATGGACTTTAGGAAAATTAATCCAAAAAAATTCACTCGATGTCTTTTGGTCACCCAAACATCATCTACCTTTTAATACTGGCAAAATTCCATTAGTCCTTACCATCCATGATTTGGTATATCGCAAGTATCCACACACCATGCCCTGGTTACAATTTTTATCAGAAAAATTATTATTGCGTTATTCAGTCAACAAAGCCAAAAAAATAATCAGTGTTTCCACCGCAACCCGCAATGATTTGATCCATGAACTTAAAATCCCAGCAGAAAAAATTACTATAATTCACTCTGGCTTTTTCAAGCCCCAAGCGCACCAAAGCACAAACTTAGAGGCCTTGGGCATCGATAAGCCCTTTTTATTATTTTTAGGAACTCTAGAACCACGAAAAAATATTGCTCGCTTGATTGAAGCCGTATTGGCCCTGCCTCCAGAGCTTAAAAATAATTATCAACTCGTGCTCGCAGGACCTTTAGGTTGGAAAAATAAAAAAATTAAACCGCAATTAGCAAATCCACAAATCAACTATGTCGGCTACGTCAATGACACCACAGTACACACGTTGTTAAAGCAAGCCACAGTTTTTGTTTTTCCTTCACTCTACGAAGGTTTTGGACTTCCGCTCTTAGAAGCCATGAGCGTCGGCACACCCGTACTTACTTCTACCGATCCTGCTTGCCAAGAAATCGCTGGTGATGCCGCATACTTTATAGACCCCTACAATGTCCCCAGCATCACTCAAGCACTCCAAGAGTTACTCACGAATCCTGATCTACGCATCACCCTACGCAACAAAGGTTACGAAAACATCACGCGCTTCTCGTGGGAAGCCGCAGCAAAAGCACATTTAAAAATCCTAGGGACATTCTAAACTCCCCCTCTCGTGTCCATCCTACTCTATAAGTGTGTCGCTACGCGCGACAGCTATTTTGAAACTGGATCCTGTGCTAAATCGCTCCGCGATTTCCACAGGATGACACGAAAGGAAGAGTTCCAGATGACCTCTAGAAGAAAAGGAATGCATCAGAAAAAAATACGAAAATATCACAGGAAATCTCTATTGGAGTTTTGGTGCTTTTACTGAGAGATCCGTCTTCTCATGGGAAGCCACAGCAAAAGCACATTTAAAAATCCTAGGGTCATGCTGAACTCCTCCTCTCGTGTCATCCTGTGGGCCTGAAGCGCCAGCATAAGGCAGCACAGGATCCTGTGCTAAATCGCTCCGCGATTTCCACAGGATGACACGAGAAGAGGAGTTCCAAATGACCTCTAAGGAGGAAAGGAATGCATCAGAAAAAAATACGAAAATATCACAGGCTTCTCATGGAAAGCCACAGCAAAAGCACATTTAAAAATCCTAGGGTCATGCTGAACTCCTCCTCTCGTGTGTCATCCTGTGGGCCTGAAGCGCTAGCGTAAGGCAGCACAGGATCCAGTTCAAAATCGCATGCAACGCAGTTGCATTCTTAAATCACCCCTCTATTTTTAGCCAAGTTAATTTAAAATACATGGGATTACTGTGCCCTACTGTATGAACTGGGGGTGAATCTGTTTTAAAATCTATAAGATTTTTTCCGGGTTTTAAAACAATTTTTCTAGAAAAACTAAGCCAGCTAAGGTTATTAATTGTGTATTCTTGATAGCTTGAATCATCAGGCCATTTTAGCCACAAAGCCTTTGCAACTGGAACACTTCCTTGAACTTGAAAACTAATTTTCACAGGCATCGATGTATTAAAATTATTATAAATTAAAATTTTATTACTCTTGCGGATGCATCGATATTCTTGTGCTGGAATGCAGTGATTATAATTTACATCCATTGCAAAATTTATTTTTGCCTGCAGAATATTTTTTTGCCATTCTTGCGAGGTAAATTGTGCTTGAAGTTTAGTTTTATAATCTATCAAACTGAAGAAACTTAAATCACCTGCAGAACTAACAAGGGGCTGCTCTTGTAAAATTTTACTTAAAGCGTCCTCAATACGCTTACCATTATCTGCATAACTACCGCGATCGATATAAATTCCCGAAAAACCAGAAAATATTATTTGCGCTAACATTTGACTGGGCACGAGTGTGGCAACTTGCATCTGCCATGCCGCAACGGATCTTCCAGTAAAAGCGCCAAAACTCCAATAGAGCTTTTCGGAATGAAGATAAGACCGAAATAAAGTATAGTCGCCAAAATACGTGTTAAGCGCAGGAGATTCAGGGAAAAAGGTATAGGGTAATTCAAAAATTGCACTCCCTGGCGGCATTTGATATTCAATACTCCCAACAAACTTTTGATCACTATCAAACTCTGAAGCTATAATTTTATTAGGATCAATATTCGTTAAGTTATTTTGCGTTGGAAAACCCACATAAACGTTACTATTTGGATGCGCATAATTCGGATTTATCTGATCAAGCAATCCCAGATTAGCGATTATAAAAGCAATAAGCCAATAAAATTTAGCCGAACATTTTTTTCGCATAAGATAAGCTTGCAGGCAATAAAAAAAAGCATAGAGCGCAAAAAAGCCAATATAAACACTGATGCGATTATAACCTCTAATGGAAGGACTAATAAGCAAGGCAAAAAGAACACCAAAGCCACCCACCGTTGCTAATAATATTCCTGATAAATTAAGCATCATTACCGCTTGAAATATTGGATGATGCTTAAATCTCTCCTGATAAAATAAGCCGCCCAACAATATAAATAATCCAACTACGCCCACTATTCCCAATGATGCCATCGCATTTTCATTATTTAAAATTGGCGGTAATGAGCTATCATATTTTTGCCGCAAATGATCAAGGACAACCAGGCGATGCCCCGGATAAGGCAAAACCATTTGCGTAATCGTCAAACCATAAAATTCTGCTTCGCTCGCTACTCTTGCTCCAACTCCAGCATTAGTGCCATGCTCAAATTGATAAATAAAACTAGGAAAAAGATTTAAGCAGACAAAGAACCCTGAAACAGTTAAAATTTTTAAGGTTACCTTGTACGCATGCTTATCTCTAGATACAAACCGCCTGATACAACCTGCTATAAATACAAAAAAACAACCAAAGAAAGAGTAATAAGTACCCGTCGAGGAAATAACACCAAGTATTAATATTTTTAAAAATACATCAATAAACTTATGCTTTGATAATTGAATTGACCTACCGATCATCGTCAAAATAGCAACCAAGCTCCATATGGGAACACTAAAATATGAAGCAAGAAAAAAATGACTCTCATTTCTCAAAAAATGATAGGGTAAACACGTGAATAACAAGCTTCCAGCAAGGGCTAGAGGATATCTCAAACCCATATAACGAAAAACAAAAAATGCGGTAAGCGTACTCGTAAAAAAAGATAATAAGTAAAAACTATTGGCAACTACTACATAATTATGACTCACCAGATGTGCTAATAACCATATCAAGATCATATGCACACCATCCGTCATCGGATAGTCATTAAAATTATATCCTCCAGGAAAACCAATATAAGGGTTTGTAAGATACCACCCCGTATCTACAATACTCTTAACAATAGTTAAACTGGATAAACCATCTTCGGTATAAACCAAAGGAAGATGGATATTAAAGCGCTCAATATGCACATAAATAAAAAGTATTAAAACCACACCAATAATACAACCAAGATACTCAAAAAATCCTGAATACGCTTTATTTCCTGGTTTCATAGAAAGACCCAACCTAACTCGTAAGCCCTCCATCATAAATGCTTTTATTATCAATTTCTATACCCATCGTATTTCAAGATGTGAACGTCCTTCACAAGCTTTACCCCTCCCCCTCAAGCCCTTCTGCGTCCCCTAGGCGCCCCCCTCTCTCTCAGGGTCATCCTGTGGAAATCGCGGAGCGATTTAGCACAGGATCCAGTTTCAAAATAGTTGTCGCATAGCGACACACTTATAGAGATAGAGTAGGAATGCAATTGCATTGCATGCGATTTTGAACTGGATCCTGTGCTGCCTTACGCTAGCGCGTAAGGCCCACAGGATGACCCCGAGAGGAAAGGGCCGCCTAGGGGACGCAGAAGGACGCGAGAGCGGAGCACAGAAGGACCCAAGAAGAAAAACACAGGAATGATACCTGTGAAGGAAATGCACCAGCCTTCAGAGAAAAGTGAAATTTAAAAGTTTCTACAATTTAAACCCAGCGGCGACGGCATCATCATAAAACATTTTAACCGTCTCTAAAGAATACGCTGTGAGATCCTTATCCAACAAATTTAGCTTTTTAATGATATCGGAGGTCACAGTAATAATGTGACAACCAATGTCGTGAGCCTGAACGATATTTAATAATTCGCGCGGGCTGGCCCAAATCATTTCTTGCTGTGGGTACTCAGCCATCATTGCTAAACTTTCTTGCATTAAGGGCAGAGGATCAACACCAGTATCAGCAATTCTGCCTGCAAACACTGAGATATATGAAGGTGCATGGTTTTTTAAAGCTGCACTTACTGCTGTGACTTGCTCTAAAGTAGTGATGGCAGTGACATTTAACTGCACTTTAGCTTGCGCTAACTCTTGAATCAATGGTGCTGCGGATTGGCCTTTAGTATTTGTCACTGGAATTTTCACATAAACATTATCACCCCAAGCGGCAATTTTCATAGCTTGTCGAGCCATATCTTCAAAGTCATCAGAAAAAACTTCAAAAGAAATCGATTTATCTTTAATTGTTGCTAAAATTTCTCGCGCAAAGGCTTCATAATCAGTAATCCCAGCTTTTTTCATCAAAGTAGGATTGGTAGTCAAACCTTTGATAAAAGGTTTCGCGTACATATCTAACATACTGGCTTTGTCGGCACCATCAGCAAAAATCTTTACGGTCAAATCACTAAACTTCATGTGTCCTCCTTAAAATAAATTCCCCTGCTTCTTTCAGTGAAACAGTAACATAATCAAAAACCTTAGGCTGCGCCTCTTGATAATCAAAATTCAACCAGACTGTTTTACAACCCACTGCGCGCCCTGCTTCAATATCACGCCAACGATCACCAATCATAAAACTTTTAGGTAAGTTGAGATCATATTCGCGTTGCGCCTGCAATAATAAACCAGGTGCAGGTTTACGACAATCACAACGATCCATATCATCATGAAAACAATTATAGATTTTATCAATCATTGGCAAAGCCGACGCCAAGGTAGTGTTTAACTGCATAACCTGTTCCCTGGTGGTACTACCCCGCGCCACATCAGGTTGATTGGTAACCACAAACAAATAATAACCTGCTTGCTTTAATTGTTCTAAGACTACATAAGCATCTTGCCGAATAATAAATTCCTCTATATTTTTAGGGGGATAGGGCCGACCTTCACGCACAATCGCCTCATTCAATACTCCATCACGATCTAAAAATACTGCTATTTTACCAGTCATTATTTTACCGACTCCCACTTGGTCGAGCGCGCTTTTAATTTAGGATGCGAAACCCACAAATGCCAAACCACTGCCTGAAAAGCTTCTGATTGCGGCGTAATATGCTCCGCATTAATTGTGGGAATCAACACACAAGCATCGGCAACTTTTTTGGTATAACCGCCATCGCGACCAACAACACCAATGACTTTCGCGCCCACTTCTTTCGCATATTGCAACGCAGCCACTAAATTGGGGCTGACGTTTTTTTCAAGATTGCCACCGCCCACAGAAAAAACCAATAGCAGATCTTGCGCAGTTAACTTGCTTATTTTTAGCCACTCACTAAAAATTGTTGCCCAACCTTCATCATTGGTTCTCGCGGTTAATTCAGATACATTATCCGTAGGCGCATATGCTTCAATACCAACAATTTTACGAAAGTCATTTACCGCATGCGAAGCATTACCAGCGCTGCCGCCCACACCCAAAATAAATAAGCGACCACCACGCTCACGCGTTGCTGCCAAAAGATCAACACAGTTTTCTATTTGTGCATGATCCAAGCTTTTAATGATCTCAATTGATTCTTTTAAAAACTGTTCGCTAAACATACCTACTCCTATGTTAAAAACTCCGAGAGTTCTTTGATTCCCTGAAAAGATCCCACCTCATAAAAACGTTCTTTGATTTCCAGGGCCGCAAGCTGATCTTGCATCAAAAGCTTTTGATAAACTTGCGCCAAATCATATGGGCCTTCTGTCGGTAATTCAAGAAAAACCTCACGTGTAAAAACCCCTAAACCATAATCAATATAATGCATTGCTGCGGTACGCGCAATTTTATCATAACGCAAGATCTTTCCTAAAGAGAACTCCACATTACTGGTATCCCACTGCCCTTGATTATGAAACACCGTCATCAAACCTAAACGTTGCTGCGCAAAAAAAGCAGCTTGTACCGCTTGGTAGTCACAGGGCAAATAAGAGTCACCATACAACACAAAAAAATTGTGTGGCAGCAACGGCAAAGCTTGACGAATGCAACCCGCCGTACCTAATAATACCGGCCCATCAAAAACATACTGAACCTTAACCCCAAACTTACTGCCTGTCCCGACATAATCGACTACTTGCTCGCCCAAATAACCTAAGCAAAAAATGACCTCACGTATACCCTGGCGCGCTAACAATTCAAGCTGATGCGCCACAAAAGGTCGGCCATTAATTTCAACCAAAGCTTTAGGAATTTTCTCAGTCACAGGTCGCAGCCGCGTCGCTAAACCACCCGCTAAAATAATAGCAGGAATCATGATTGCACCAAAACCTGCGTACCTTGAAAATCAAAACGAAACCGCACTTCTTCTAACCCAGCTTTACGCATTGCATGCCGCAAACGCGCATGATCTTCAGCATAAAACATTAAAAAACCACCCCCACCTGCACCAATCATTTTGCCACCCAAAGCACCATTCTTTAAAGCCAAATCATACCATTCATCGATATGCGAATTGCTCATATTGCCCGAGCGCTTTTTTTTGTGCTGCCAATGCACATTCATAAGCTCAGCAAATTCATTGAGCTTGCCTTGCTCTAAAAAAGCTTTACTACGTAACCCTAAATCTTTAATAAAATGTAAATTATCAATCATCGCTTGATCTTTTTGTTTGCTCTTTACATCTTGCTCTTTCAAAATATTTGAAGCCGAACGAGAATAGCCCGTAAAAAACAATAAAAGATTATCTTCTAAACTGTACATAGTATCAACAGAAATTTTTAACGGATAAGCCTGCACCTGACCATCTTGCAAAAACTCAAAACAAGTCACACCACCATAGGCGGCAATATATTGATCTTGCTTACCAATAGGCTCACGCAAACGCTCTAATTCAATATGACACGCCTGTTCTGCTAATTGGTGCGGATGAATTAAATTTTTTTGATACGCATGCAGAGCTTGTAATAAAGCGGTAGTAAAACTTCCGGAAGAACCTAAACCCGTTCCTGAAGGAATATCCGCCATACTGGTAATTTCTAAATACGGTGTCTCCATACCCACTGTTTTTAAAGCTTCTCGAATAATAGGATGCTCAATCTCATCCACAGTTTTTACGCGCTCTAACTTAGAATATTTAATAATAAGTTCTTGCACAAAAGTTTTATGCAAAGTGATATACACATACTTATCAATAGCGGCAGCAATCAAAAAACCCGTGTGGTCTTGATAATAAGAAGGTAAATCAGTCCCCCCGCCACCTAAAGAAATTCTCAAAGGGCTACGTGTAATAATCATAAAGGTCTCCGATACAACTGTTCCACTATTTGCAAGGCCGCTTTGGCATCATCCAATGAGGCTGCCACCAATTGATCATTGGCAATCTCAGCAACAAACTCTGCAAATTCAACCTCCCAAGAATTATCAGCCATTGGATATTCAAATATCGTCGTTTCAGGCGGCCCCATCTCAGGGAGCATTTGATAATGTATTAAACGCTCCACACCATAACTACCGCCTAAACCTGAGATTTCTAACTTACCTAAAGTACCATAAATTTCAAATGAAAAAGTATTTTTCCATTCCGTACAACTCGCATGCAAAAAAGCCACATGTTGCTGCGCCGTCTTTAACAACATAAAACAATTATCATCTACCGGCATATCCCAGTAGTACGTAGGCGTACATCCCTGAACTTCAACAAAATCACCTAAAAACCACCGCGCCAAATCCAACAAATGCACACCTTGATCAATCAATTCACCACCACCCGATAACTCAGGCTGCGCGCGCCACTCCTGCTCATAACCCAAACGCCCACCATGACCATAACGCGCCCGCACAAACATTAACGTACCAATAACATCCTGATCTATTAACACACGTGCTTTTTGAAACGCACGATGATAACGATGATTAAAACCGACATGCACTTTTACTTTTGCTGCCTTTGCTGCTTTTAAAAGCGGCTCAAGTTCTTTTACTGTGCGTGCACCAGGCTTTTCTACCAAAACATGTTTGCCCGCCTGAATCGCAAACAAGCTAATTTCTGCTAACGTATTATGCATGGTGGCTACAATCACCAGCTCAGGCGCGCTAAGTGCAAGCGCTTGGCGATAATCTTGAAACGCCTGCGCCCCAGGATATTGCGATGCTAGTGCTTCAGCCTTTTTAAGATCAAGATCCACACAGGCCACTAAATGCGCACCACCCAACGATCGCGCTCTTTTTTGCCCAATAAAGCCACAACCTACAATGACAACCCTCATACTTCTCCCCAATTAAAACCACGGTCTTTAGGCACAATGCGCCGTAAAGTATACACATCACTCGCTTTTAAATCCTGCAGATGCTGATGCAAATACTCCCAAGGATCCCAAAGTGCAGAAATGAGCTTACCACTAATGCCTGCAGCCTCACTAGAAAGCAAATATTCAATCAATGCTGCTGCCTTATGCATATTATCAGCGCCTAAAGCAAAAGCCTTTTCTAAGGCATGTTTTTCTTGCGGCAATAAATTAGGATCAGCCAAAACTTCTTGTAACATCTCTGTAGGCATCGGCCCAGGCGCCACCGCATTCACCGTAATACCCAAAACATTTAACTCATCTGCCAAAACTTCAGTAAAGCGCACTAAAGCTGCTTTTGCACTGGCATAAGCAGAAAAATTAGGCCGCGATTGTGTCGCCCCACCACCTGAAAGATTAATAATTTTGCCCTGACCTTTGTTAATTAAAAAAGGCACCAATGCGCGACAAAGTTGCACCGGCACCAAAAAATTCAACTTAAACGTAGTTTGCCAAGCATCCCAATCATTTTCATGACAAGGACCAATGGGCCCTTGCATTGCAGCATTATTAATTAATACATCCACTTGCGTCCATAAATCTTGATTTTGCAACAACCGTTCTACATCTCTATCTACCGTTAAATCACAGGCAATGACTTCTAAACTTTGTTGCGGCGCACATTGAGCTAACAAACGCTGGCACAAATCATTAAGGCGTTGCTCATCCCGCGCTAACAAAATTAGATTGGCACCCGTAGACAATAAATGCTCAGCCAACAAAGCACCAAAACCACGACTCGCACCGGTAATGAGTATCGTTGTCATGAACGTTTTAATACCCATGGATTATTTTTTAAGAATGCTACCGTACGCTCAACACCTTGCCGAATCGAAAGTTTAGGCCGCCAACCTAAACCACGAATTTTAGCAGTATCCAAAAATATAAACGGACTATCACCAATCCAGCCCCGCTCACCACCTTCATAACTAAACTGAGGTTGCAATTGCAAACTCTCACAAATCCAAGCAGCAGAATCCCTAACTTCACAATATTCTTCCGTACCCAAATTAAATATATTTACGCGTTCACGCGCATGTTCTAGCGCACAAAAAATCGCATCAACACAATCTTGCACATACAAATAAGATTTTTTTTGCTGACCATTGCCTAAAATATGCAAGTGTTCTGGATGCTCTAACAGCTGCCGATAAAAGTCATAGACATGACCATGGGTATAGCGCTCACCTAAAATCGACACAAAACGAAAAATATAGGCCTGAAAACCAAAACCTTCAGCATAAGCACTGATCAAGCCTTCCCCCGCAATTTTTGAAGTCCCATAAAAAGAAGTCTGCACTGGAAATGGCGCATCCTCCGGAGTCGGAAAGACTTTAGCCTCACCATATACTGAGCCGGTCGACGAGAAAACAATTTTACTGATCTGATGAGTCCGCATGGCTTCAAGTACATTAAAGGTAGCAATAGTATTTTGTTCTAAATCTTTATGCGGATGATAAATACCAAAACGCACATCAGCATTAGCCGCAAAATGAACCACCAAATCACAACCGCGCATGGCTTTTGACAAAGCTTCTTTATCAAGCAAATCACCTTGATGCAAGGTAAATTTTTTGTGTTTTTGCGCTTCCACCAAAAACTCAGTGAGCCCCGTTGAAAAATTATCAAAACCCACAACTTCATCACCACGCGCTAACAAACGATCAACTAAAGTACTGCCGATAAAACCAGCAGCACCTGTCACAAAACACTTCATTGCAATTCCTTTTTAAACACCCAAAATCTCGCCATAAGATAACCCAATCCAACCGTTGCTGCAATCGCACAAGCCACCCCAAAATAAGGCGAGATCTTAAAAATCATCACGGTATAACGCACGATAAGAAGGGTAAGGGCATAATTCACCAATAACATGGTGCCATAACGCTTTAATTGCGGTAACAACGCATGTCCATGCGTTTTAAAGGTGAGATAACGATTTCCTAAAAAATGCACGATCACTGATAATGAATATGAAAAAGTCACCGCCACTTCCGAAGAGAAATGTAAAAAACTATAAAACAGCGCAAAAGCACTAAAATTCACTATCGCAGAAGTACCGCCAACAACAAGATAAAAAAACAAATCCCGGCGCATTAATAATTTAATAATCTCTGAAAATGCTTTGGCCATAAATATTATTGTTTATCCTTTTGTATAACTTTATCTACAATATACATCGGACGGCGCTTCACTTCATCATAGATGCGACCAATATATTCTCCCATCAGTCCCAAACATAAAAGTTGAATTCCTGAAAAAAAAGTAATCGCCAAGATCGTAGTTGACAAACCGGGTGATAAATTAAAACCTAGCAATTTTTGCAATACATACCAAAAGCCCAATAAAAAACCAAAGCCCGCCATCAACGCACCAGCAATGGACATTAATTGTAAAGGCTTACTGCTAAAACCAATGATACCATTTAAGCCAATTTTTAAAGAGCCGGTAAAGCGATTGTAATTACCTTGACCAGAAAAGCGCTCATCTCGATCGTATTCAACATAAGTTTGCTTAAAACCGACATAAGCAACCAAGCCCCGTAAAAATCCATGCGACTCATTAAGCTTACGCAAAGATTCAATGACGCGCCGTGACATAATTCTAAAATCACCAGTATTACGCGGAATCTCAACTTCGCTTAATTTAGAAATAACTTTATAGCCAAAATAAGAAATAAAACGCTTAAATAAAGTTTCGCCTTTTCTGGATCGACGCTTGGCATAAACTACTTCATAGCCCTCTGCCAACTTATCAAACATCGGCTTAATCAGCGCCGGCGGATCTTGTAAATCCACATCAATAACCACACAAGCCTCACCCTCACACATCAAGATCCCCGCCATGGTAGCAGCAGGCTGACCAAAACGTCTTGAAAACACCACCAACTTCAAGCGATCATTACGCTCCAACTCTTGTACAATCACTGCCTCAGTCTGATCAGGTGAAGGATCTAAACAAAATAAAATTTCATAATGCGGAGTAATTTCAGCCAATATGGGCTCCATACGCTCCAAAAACGGCTTAATATTTTGTGCTTCTTTATAAACAGGAACAATCACCGATAAAATCGTTTTTTCACTTTGTTGTTGCATCTTGAACGCCACCTTCTGTATCAATAACTTTGTCAATAATATACATTGGACGCCGCTTTACCTCATCATAAATTCGACCAATGTATTCTCCCATTAACCCCAAGCTTAATAACTGCACACCCGCGAAAAAACTAACAACTAAAACGGTTGTAGGCAATCCCGGTGTTAAATCATTAATGCCATAAATCCTTTGGATAATAAACCATAAGCCTAATAAAAAACTAAAACCGGCAATAATTGCACCCGCAATCGACATAAACTGCAAAGGCTTACTACTAAATCCCACAACGCCATTTAAGCCAACCTTAATCGACCCCATAAAACGACCATATTTTTCTTCACCAGAAAAACGTGGATCACGATCAAACTCAATGCAAGTCTGCTTAAAACCAACATAAGCCACCAAGCCCTTTAAAAAACCATGAGTTTCATGAAGACCTCGTAGCTCCTCAATCACCCGCCGTGACATAATTCTAAAATCACCGGTGTTACGTGGAATCTCAACCTCGCTTAATTTTGCAATCACTTTATACGCCATATAAGAAGTAAAGCGCTTTAACCAAGTTTCTCCTCGACGAGATTTACGAGTAGCGTATACCACCTCAAAGCCTTCTTGCAATTTAGTAAACATCGACTGAATTAATTCGGGCGGATCTTGCAAATCAGCATCCATCACCACACAATTCTCGCCCTTACATTTTAAAATACCGGCCATGGTAGCTGCAGCTTGACCAAAGCGACGAGAAAAAAGCAATAGCTTAATTCGCTTATTGCGTTTAATCTCTTCTAAAATAATTGCTTCAGTAGCATCCGGAGAAGGATCTAAACAAAATAGAATTTCATACTGAGACGTAATCGCCGCAAGACTTGGCTCTAACCTAGACAATAAAGGCTTAATATTATCAGCCTCTTTATAAAGCGGAACCACTACTGATAACAAAGGCTTCATGACTTATCCCACATTGAATGAAGTGTTTGATTATACAAAATACGCAGATTTTTACAAAGCATGCCATTAAATTTTCATGCAGGCACCACAGAAGAAGCAGCACCGGCACCAGCACCAGCACCACCAGCTGCGCTCGACGCTAAAGTATCACAAACGGCAGTAGCACTTCCGTGCCCTGCACTAGCCGAAGCTGCTGACCTAAAAACCCCCAGCACATCTAAATATTCACGTCGAAGCACCTGCTCAGGAAATTCCTCAACAAAGTGTTCAATATAATCCATAATTTTTTTATAAGCTTCTTTACCCTCTGCTTCCGCTTCGATTAACAAAACCTCATTTTCTTTAAAAAAATCAGTATAAGAAGGTTTTAATTTGCCTAATGATTTGAAAAAATCAGAATGTCTTAATGCACCTACTGATGCATAACTCACATCTATGAGCTTATTAAGAAAATGCTGCAAGACTTCTTTCGATACACCACCAACATCAGGCAAATCCAAATAATTTTGAATCCTTTTAATTAGCGATCGCAACCTTACTGGAAAAAGAACCTGCTTAACTGCTGATGTTTCCGTCATTCCTGCACTGGTGACTACGGGCGCGCCTATATCCTCACATAGAATCGGCAAAGACAAACTTACTACCCCAGGTGCTTGAGCACGATACTTCTCCACAAAATTACCAATAAAAGCCCAGTACCGACGTGTTTTATCATCAACGCGCAAAGCAGAAACAGATGAGCTAGAGGTTCTAAAAGTAGAATCAGCACCACCAGGACCTACACTATCTGTAGCCCTTTTAACTCTGATCGGCGATATAAACGCGTCATAAAGCTTACCAATAGAAGCACTATTAGGCGTGACAAACATTTTAGTAAGTTCGGTAATAAAATGCTTTTGATCTTCATACAAAGAAAAATTACCCTCAAAATAAATTCGTTCTAACTGCGCACAACCTAAATTAAGCAAAACTTGCAAATCTCGCTCGAAATTAGATTCACTACCTTGATACGTAGGCATCAAACCATCTATTAACCGGCTCAAAGGCACCCGCTTCAGTAGTTCAAGTGAAATTACTTGAGTACCGTGCTTAGTAACAAAATTAACCCAAGCCGCCAAAAACCTCCTAAATAACAAACTATCTTCTCGAGGCTCCTTTAATAATAAAAAGGGTAATCCTAGGCGCCATAGGGGCATTCCCGGCAAATGAATATCAACAAAAGCAACATCTTTAGGCAGTAACAACTCCCTAATTTTAATCACTCGACCTTCTTTTTCTTTATTAAGAAATTCTTGCACGCGTAAGCCGATGCAGCGTGCATCAGGCGTAAACAGCATTTTCCTGAGTAAATCAACAATCTCTTGAACTTCTTGCACCACTCGATCATCGCTCGCCATAAGCAAAAAACTTCCAGCACGATGAAGCAAGTTCATCAAATCACCTAAAAAATCTTTTTCCTCAAAACGAATCACGCCACTACTAATACTACTTCCATAAAAAACAAAAAATTCATCTACGGCTTTCCAATAAGTTGAAAATCCCTGATACAAACCAGGACGGGCTCGCGCCTCCATAATGAGCATAGCATTCTCTTTATCAAATGCGCTTTTTCGTTCACGCAAAGTAAGTCTTGAATCGGGCATCATCATGGTCGTAATAAAGTTAAAGACCAACTGCTCTTTAACACCAAAATTTCCTTCTTTGCGCTTAAGATAGTCTCTACCATCTTTAAGTAATTTCAATAAAGGCTCAACAAAATGAGCTTGTGGCGCACTTTCTTTTGCTGACACTGAAGCTGCAGCTGCCATATCAATAACCTCCTAAAAAAAATTATAATTGATTTTTAAAAACGAAAATAATTACTATTTTTGAATCTATAAAATAGACTTAAACAAAAATATTTGAAGCCAAATGCTATCATAACCAACACCATTTCTCAATCCAATAGCCATTGGATTGCAATGGCTATCTCATTAAAGACAATTAAGCTAATGGATGACAAGAAGAACCACTACCAGCACCGGCGCCGCCTCCAGCCGCTACAGAACTAGGAGCAAAAGTACTTGCTTCTCTCCTACTTACTTCTGGCACAAACCTACTAAGAACATCCAAATATGCAGCTTTCAAAGGTTGTTCTGAAAATTCTTTAACAAAAGTTTCAATATAAACATAAGACACCTTAAAAAGTTCATCTTTACTTGCTTCTGCGCTACGCCTCGCCTCATAGAACAAAGATTCATTTTCTTTAAAAAAAGCCTCATAAAAAACTTTCAGATTAGTTTCAGCACGCGTCGCCTTTATTAATTCTTTAAGAAACAATAATAAATAACGTCTGGATACTTCAGAACTAGAAGGCATATCTGCATAAATTTGCAACTGCATAATTAACGATCTTAAACGTGCTGGAAACAGCACTTGAATATCTGAAATCACTCTCCCCTCTTTAATTAAAGAGCATAAAATTGGCGGACTTAACATACGAAGCCCAAGGCTATGCGCAGCATATTTCTCAGCAAACTTGATGGTATAGAGCCGATGGCCTTGCACAATTTCAGCCACACCCTTTACACTAAGAATCCCCTCTATATCCTTAGCATATTTCGAAAAAAACCTATCAAAATAATCTTTAAGGGTAAGAGTATTAGCTGCAGAAAATAACCCTACAATAAACACTTCTATCAACTTACAATAAAGAGAAAGAGGCTTAATAAATGAAGCAGGTAGCCCACCGTCTTCACTCTCCTTACATATCGCCGCAATTTGCTCTATGTTTACACAGCCCAAATGAATTAAGATATATAAATCACGTTCAAAATTAGACTTAACTGGATCACTGTTATAAAGGATAGTCAAACCATCTATTAACCTACTCAAAGGTAATTGCTTTAATATATCGATCGAAATTACACGAGCATTATGCTTAGCAACAAAATTAATTAGCTCCCCTAAAAAATTTTTAAATACCGCATCATCACTGGTAGTAACTATTAAAGGCATGCTTATTTTTGACAGATAACCATACAAAAAAGTACTTTTGGGCATCAAAAACTCTCTAATTTTAATAATTCGATCATCGGTAAAAAATTTTTGCCAACGTAAACCAAGAGCATGCTCATCAGGTGTAAGCAACATTTCTCTAAATAAATAAAACATTTTTTGAAGCTCCGAGATAACAGGATCTACGCTCGAGATAGCCAAAAAAATTCCAGCATGATGCAGCAACATTTTCAAATCATTTACAAAAGTTTCTTCCTCAAAACGAATTATTCCATTACTGATATTACTTCCATAAACAGCAAAAAACTCATCCACAGCTTTCCAATAATTTGAAAATCCTTGATGCAAACCAGGACGGGCCCGCGCCTCGATAATGAGCGTGGCATTGTCTTTATCAAATGCTTTTTTTCGTTCAGCCAAAGTACGCCTTGAATCTGGCGCCGCCAGCGCAATAATAAATTTAAGCACTACCTGCTCTTTAACACCAAAACTTCCTCCTTTAAGCTTAAGATAAGCTCTACCATCGCCAAGTAATTTCAACAAAGCCTTAACAAAGGAAGCTTCCGATACCTTTGTTACTAAAGGAATCGCTGCTGCTGCCATAAATAATCCCCATAAAAAATTATAATCAAGTTTTAATCCAAAATAATCTTATTTTTGAGCGTATAAAATATATTGAAATAAAAATAAAAAGCAAAAAAATTATATCATAACCCGTATTTTAGCCACAAACTTAAATTTAATTCTGCTAATAACTCCAAAAAAAATAAATAAATAAATCAGCCAACTTAACGCACTGACCACATTCGCCCAAGACACACCAATAAAGCCGGCTTGAAGTTGATAATGACCAGGAGCCAAATCAATCGTAGCAACCACTTGCTGACGCACCAACAAAGTATTATCCGCAACCAGAGGCACAGTCACTGCACTCGGGTGATAATCCACGCTTTGGCCATTCACGGTAATTTTTAATAAACGCGGATAATATAAAATCGGCAACTGCAAGGCTTGCTGAGGCTGCATTATACTTACGGTACACTGAAGCTGCCCTGCGACTTGCTGACAATGTTGCGCCATCATGGTCACAGGCCATAAATTTTTATTGTCCGCTAAAGAATATTGCGGCAAAAGCGTCACTGCCTGAGGCATTACTAAATAATCAGAAACATTATAATAAGCAGAATCCAAACTCAAATCAGCACGCACAAAACCATTAATATAATTGTTATACATCCAACCAGCGCCAGAGAGCATTAACAAAATACTACCAAACACCAAATGAACACGCTGAAGCTCAGCACCAAATAAATCAACCAACGCTGCCACAAACAACAGGCCGCCTAACCACATGACCTGCGTAAGCAATCGATAAGTAAATTGCACCACATAAAACTCATGGGGTAAAAATCTCCAAAAGTCAAAACCCGACCACAACATAATCAACGCTAAAATAAAAATACTCAGTAAAATTTTTATAAAACACGCACCACGCACTAAATTTAAATCCAACGCTCGCTCATACAACCATCGATACAACCAATATCCCAATGCAAAAGTCAACGGCAAACCAATCCCTGCGTACACAGGAATCACCGCAAAAGGCCCTGGACTCAAGCCTTTGGGCGCAAGCACAGCCGGCAAATAAGTAAGCCAATGCGTATTCCAAGGTGAAGCAAGATTATTGCGTGATACTACCAACAATTGAGCCGTCTCTATAACAGGAACCAAATACCAAAATGCCAATACCACACCTACAATAAAACCCAAAAATACCCACACTAAATTTTTTATTTTTTTTTGTGCCATTCCCAAAGACAAAAACAACAGCCCAATAAATAAACTAGAATATAAAAAAGTGATAAGATGCGCTGTTGCTAAAACATAGGTGCTCAAAGCCGTAAGCAACAAAAAATATAATTTATGCACCCACCCCGCATCACAATAAAATAATCTAAACACATAATACGCCACGATTGGCACCACACCTTGCGCAAAAGCCTCAGTAAAATCTCCCCTCACATTAATATTAGCCAATAAATAAGGTGAGAATAAATATAAAATGGCGCCTAACAAAGCAGCAATTTTATTGTTAAATAAAAACACGTAGAGTCGATAGCTATACCAAGCTCCCAAAACAAGTACTAGCCCAAGCGTAAGTTTATACGCCAAAAAAGGATGCTGCGCACAAATAAAATAAATATAAGCCGCAATGGTATACGCACTAGGTGAATAAAATTGAAACTCCGGATAACTCCAACCATTAAAAAGCCCTGGAGCTACGCGCAACCAAAAAAAATGTCCTTGCAAAATAGCCGCATGCGCCTCAACAATATTGTGTAAATGGTAAATATAATTATCGTAATAAGGCAAATACACGTGATTGGTAATGGGCGCCATAATAGCAGTAACCACAATACTCAATAACAATAAGACGTACATGCGCCCTCTCCAAACTTTAAAGTTTTTTCTTCCACAACAGCAAAATAAGCATAAACCCGCCATAGCCTACCCAAGTAATCCCACTCAACCAATTTGCCCAAATCATCCCAACAAATTTACTCTCAACAACATAATGCCCTTGAGGCAAAGTGATGGCAGCAAGTACAATATCTCGAATCGACGTTTTTATAACGCTTGGATAATAGGCAATTTCTTGACCATTAGCGCGTATTTGTAAAAGCCCAGGATAATAAAATATTGGTAATTGTAGTGCCTGGGTTTTTGCCTTGATATCAAAGGTACATATCGAAACTAAATGCGCTTGCTTACAATTTTTTTGGGTGACAAATACATTCAAGATATTTTTATTAGGCATTATCTTAACTGCTTGCGAGGCGACAAAATAATCCGAAGTATTATAATTTTCAGGCTTAACCGTCTCTGCAATCGGCAACAGAGGTAGCTTGGTATCTATTAAAGTGCTATATAACCATCCAGATCCTGATAAAACAATTAAGATAATACCCACAACCAAATGTCGCCGTGTAAGTTGCTGCTCAAAAAGATCAACCAATCCTGCTACAAAAAGCAATCCCCCAAGCCACATGAGCTGGGTCAACAATCTAAAAGTAAACTGCAAAACATAAAAAGTGGATGGTAAAAATTTCCACACATTTACCGGCGACCACAACAATAAAAAAGCACCTAAGCAAACACCTAGGGTTATTTTTAAAAATCCTCGATCAATAGAAAAATTTATGTCAGCTCGATTCAGCAATCGATAAATCCAATAACCCATAGCAAAAGTAAGAGGCAAGCCAATACCCGCATAAACTTCTGTAAGCAATTGCGGCCCGGGATCAATACCTTTGGGCGCAAGTAAGGTTGAGATATGCGTGAGCCAAGTACTCTCCCAAGGTGAATATAAACCATAGCCTCCAATAACTAAAAAATGCTGCGTCACCAACAAAGGCACAAGATACCAAGCGGCAAGCAATAAGCCCAAAGCATAGCATAACAATAACCATAATAAATTTTTAAATTTTTTATAATGTAATGCTAAAAAGAAAAATAAAATAAACGCAAACAGACTTGAATAAATAAAAGTCACCAGATGCGCTGTCGCTAAAACATAAAAGCACAAAATATTAACCAAAATAAAATAATATTTTTGCCACCCGCCCCCCTCTTGATAAAATAAACGAAAGGCATAATACAACACGATCGGCACTAATCCTTGCGCAAAAGCCTCGACAAAATCTCCACGAACATCAATATTAATTAATAGATAAGGCGAAAACAAATAAAGAACTGCTCCTAATAAAGCTGCAACCTCATTTTTAAACAAAAATACATAGAGCCGATAACTATACCAAGCTCCCAAAAGCAGGCTTAAACCAATACCAAATTTGTAAGGATCTAAGGGGTTGTGCGCTAACACAATATAAATAAAACCCGCAACCATATAAGGAAAAGGCGCATAAAACTGAAATTCTGGATAAAGCCAACCCCAAAAAGCCGTAGGCGCCATACGCAACCAAAAGAAATTTCCATTTAAGATAGCCGCACGTGCCTCCATAATATTACCTAAGTGATAGTTAAAGTCATCGTGATACGGCACATAAACATGCGAAGCCAATGGCGCCATAATCGCAATAATCAAAACAACAAATAACAGCCACAGGATTTTAGTTTTTATAAACGGCATAAGGCCCTCTCCGATAAAGGAAATAACAAACACTCAACAAATAAACCAACCACGTATAATAGCTAATTTTATTAGCAAACTCTAAACCAACAAATTGGCCACGCACCAACACATGCCCAGCTGGCAAATAGACTGCGGCTACCAAGACATCTCGACCAAAAGCATGAGTCACACTGGGATAATAAGCTTGCTGCACGCCATTAACCGTAATGTTAAGCAAAACCGGATAATATAAAATAGGTAACTGCACATACTGCCCTTGTGGACCACTATTAAAATCGCATACTGCAACCAAAGCTTGATGCTGACAATGCAATTGAGTCTTAAAAACATTTAATAACGCTGGATTGGTAGTCAAAGCATAAGTAGGTGATAAATAAATGTGCTGGGTTGAAATTAAATAGTCTGCAACCGCATACAGTGAAAAGACTCTACTGTCCTTGACATTATAAGCACCAGTTTCCGGAGTATTTTGGTAATCGCTAAATAACCAACCTGATCCAGAAAGAATAATCAAAAAACTCCCGATAACCACCCATTTTGCCTGTAAACAATCACCAAATAAATCGATCACAGCTGCTACAAAAAGAATACCACCCAACCACATCAACTGTGTTAACACTCTAAAAGGAAATTGTACTATATATAATTCATGCGGCAGCAATTCCCAAAAATTCACTGGACTCCAAACCACAAAAATTGCCAAGCAAAATATAAGCAGGGTCACTTGTAACAACGAACACTGTTGCTTTGATAACATAAATTTTAGATCATCTACATATAATCTATAAATCCAATAAATCGCACTCAAAAGTATCACTAATCCCAATCCAAAGTCCAAAGGATTGGCAGTAGCTGCACCTGAACTTAAACCTTTGGGCGCCAACAAAGTGGCCAACGGCGTAAAATAATTAGTCATAAAAGGAGATGGCAATTGTTGTGCATTCATATAAAGAAAAACTTGATAAGTCACTATAGGAAAAATATATTGAAAAGCTAATAACAGCGCACTCACAAAAGCCAAAACCAACCACTTAAAATTTTTCAAATGACCGCACTGCAAACCAACACCAAAAAACCATAAAAATCCAAAGATACTAGAATAAACAAAAGTTATTAAATGCACAGTTAACAAAATATACAAAGCCAAAACGCTCAGTAAGAAAAAATATAATTTCTTTAAACCCCATGCTTTTTCAACAAACAAACGATAGGTATAATATAAGACGATGGGCACAATACCTTGTGCCATGCCCTCCGTAAGGTCACCGCGAACATTCATATTGATTAAAAGATAAGGGGAACTTAAATATAAAATAACACCCAACAACGCCGCGACTTCATGTTCAAATAAAACCACATACCATTTGTAGCAATACCAGCTTCCCAAAATCAAAGTCAGTCCAAGCGTACATTTAAAAGCCGCAAAAGGATTATGCACCAATAAATCAATATAACCTGCTAAGGTATAAACCAAAGGCGAGTAAAACTGAAACTCCGGATAAAACCAACCATGCATCGCTTCAGGCATGACCCGCAACCACCCTGCACCCTGCAAAAGCGCTATCTTAGCTTGTGCAATATTATTAAGATGCGAATAATAATCATCGTGTAGCGGAAAATATTGATGCGCAGCCAATGGCGAAATCATAGCCACAACCAATAAAGTCAATAATAAAAATATACCTAAATTTTTAGAGCGAGGTAACACGTGGTCTTCTTAAAAAACAAAACCAATAAACAACAAAAAAACCATACACAAACCATACAAGCTCGCTCACTCTATTCGCCCACACGATACCTACAAATTCGCTAGTAACCACGTAATGACCAGGCGCCAAATAAATGCTTGCCACCAAATAATTTCTAACAGGCGTATCAATTTCACTTGGAGCATAAGTCAATGCTTGGCCATTAGCACGAATGCTCAATAGATCAGGATAATATAAGATTGGTAACTGAAAATACTGCCCAGCACCTTTCACATTCAAAGTACAAACCCATTGTAATTGCTGACGCTGACAACTTTTTTGAGTTGTAAAAACATCCATTAAATTTTTATTTAATTTCAAATTATCAACCGCAGGTGTAGTAATAAAAGCAGGCGGAATAAAATAATCTACAACCGTATAATTATTCACATCTGTAACTGCATTAACTTTAAGCGGCGATAGCGCTGCATCAGTCGTAGTATTGGTATAATTGCTATACATCCAGCCTGCACCCGATAAACAAATCAAAAAACTACCAATGACAAAATGCCGACGATTCAATGCTCCTTGAAACAAATCAGTAATACAAGCCACAAACACCAAACCACCCAACCACATGACCTGGGTTAATAACCTAAAAGTATATTGCAATACATAAAGTTCATGCGGCAACACTTTCCAAAAATTAAACGGCGACCACAGCATAAAAAAAGCCAGAAAAAATACCCAGACACTAGTCCGCACGATAACTTGATCACAATAAGTAACTTGATTGCTACGTACTTCAAAATATAGCTTATAAATCCAATAGCCAAAGCTCAAAGTCAAAGGCAGGCCAATCCCTGGATATAACGGAATATCAATCCGCGGTTGAGGATTAATACCTTTAGGCGACAACAAAGTAGGTAACTCGGTAAACCAATTCGTGCTAAAAGGCGAAAACAATTGTTGCGCACCCAGATTCAAAAAGCGCCCAACTTCAACCACTGGCACCCAATACCAGAATGCCATGAATATCGCTGCCGTAAAACTGCACAATAAAAACAAAAGATTAGTCCATTTTTTTTGTTGCAAGGCTAAGAAAAAAAATAAAATAAATGCAAGCAAACTCGCATACACAAAACTAATAAGATGCGAAGTATTCAGCACATAAAAACTAAAAATACTCGCTAACATAAAATATATTTTTTGCCCACCCCAACGATCTTGATAAAACAATCGAAAAGCATAATACAAGGCAACCGGCAATAAGCCTTGGGTACAAGCTTCCGAAAAATCACCGCGTACATTAATATTGATTAACAGATAAGGTGAAAATAAATATAAAACCGCACCAAGCAAGGCGGCAATTTCATTTTTAAACAAAAATACATACAACTTATAACAATACCAAGCACCCAAAATAACCAAAAGACCAATGCCAAATTTATAAGGATCGAGAGGATTATGCGCCAAAATTAGCGCAAGATACCCGGCAAAAGTATAAGGAGTGGGCGAATAAAACTGAAACTCTGGATACAACCAAGCATTCAAAACCGTAGGCGCCGCGCGTAACCAAAAAAAATTACCACCAAGGATCGCCTGCTTTGCCTGAATAATATTTTCAAGATGAGAAACATAATCATTATAACGAGGAATATAATCATGCGATGCAATAGGCGCCATAATCGCAATAGTCACAACGCTCAATAATAAAAATATATAAAAACCACGTGCTTTCAACATGATGAACCCTCCTATGTTTTTTTATTCTCACGCTGCCGGCCAAGCGCAAAAAATATCACAATAATAACCGCCATAAAATAACCAAACCAAGCACAAACACTCACAAAATTCGCCCAAGACACGCCCACAAACTGGCTCGTAATTTTATAAGTTCCTTCGGGCAAATAAATTGCTGCCAATACCAGAGGATCTTTAATTTTCACGACATCTTTAGGGTTTTGATAAAAAGACGGATAATACTTAACGACGTCAAGCACAATATCACTAGGATAATAAACAACCGCTTTACCATTTGCTTTAATCTCTAACATCTGTGGATAAAACAAAACCGGCAATTGCATGTAAGCACCATTTTTACCCACTACCATTGAACATATCGAGGTTAAGTTTTGTTGCTGACAATTTTTTTCCATCGAAAAAACATTGATTAAATTTTTGTTCGTTGCTAAAGAATATTGAGGCCGACGATCTAAACCGTGATAAGCCGGTGTTACTAAATCATCTCCCGCAACACCAGAAGTATTATAAGCAACTGCTAAATCATTGACGCTGGTCGTTTTTAAATCTGGAACTTGATTATTCATGTCATTAGGAAAGACACTATACATCCACCCAGCACCCGATAACGCAATGACAAATAACCCAAGCCATAAATGTTGTGCAGTCAATTTTCTTTTAAAAAGATCACTTAACATTGCCACAAATAATATGCCACCCAACCACATCACTTGGGTCATCAACCTAAAAGAGAACTGAATCACATAAAGTTTCTTAGGCAGATATTGCCAAAAATTAAAAGGTGTCCACAGCATAAAAATTGCCAAAAAAATAATCCCAAGCGTAACGCTAATTAAGCTTCGCGAACACACAAGTTCAAGTTTAGAATTTCGCTCTACCCACAAACGATAAAGCCAATAACCAATACTCACTGTAATTAGTAAACTCAAACCTGCGCATAAAGAAGAAGTCATCGATGGTGCAGCATTAATGCCCTTAGGTGCTAATAAGCTCGAAATATGCGTAAGATCATTAGTGATATCATTACCTGGCGAAGCGTTACCAATACCAATCCCGGTACCAATTCTGGTGATATGTGACCAACGCGCCATCGGGATAAAATACCATGCAGCTAATAAAATACCTGAAAAAAAACTCGCACTTAAGAACAACAAATTTTTAAAGCGCTTTTGCCACCAGGCCAAACTAAAAAAATAGACAAAAGCAAACAAACTACAATAAATAAAAGTAATCAGATGTGCAACTATAAAAATATAAAAAGCAAATATACTGAATAAAAAAAAGTAGTATTTTTCTAGATCCCAGCGGTCTTTATAAAACACTCGAAAAGCATAATAAAGCACCATCGGAAAAATTCCCTGACTCACTGCCTCGGAAAAATCATCCCGCACATTTATATTAATCAACAAATACGGTGAAAACATATATAAAACTGCACCTAACAACGCTGCAATTTGATCCTCGAATAAAAACACATAAAGTTTATAGCTATACCAGGCACCTAAAACTGCCGCAATGCCAAGAGTAAATTTAAAAGGATCAAGAGGATTATGCGATAGAAAAATAGCAAGATAACCTGCAACCATAAAAGGAAACGACGAATAAAATTGAAAAACCGGATAAAGCCAACCATGCTGCAAATCAGGCCCTACCCGCAACCAAAACATCGAGCCACTCAAAATAGCCGCCCGGGCCTGTTCAATAAACATCAATTCCCCAGTA
Organism: Gammaproteobacteria bacterium; assembly: GCA_020050355.1. Lineage (GTDB taxonomy): Bacteria > Pseudomonadota > Gammaproteobacteria > Francisellales > CACEW01 > CAIQBE01. The sequence goes on from JAGVKT010000016.1 coordinate 41,069, forward strand.
TAACTGCCATGACGAAAAAATTCATGCGAGGCAATAGGAGCCATGATCATGACTGCAACAACACTAAATAATAAAAAAATAGCAAGTTGTTTAAATCGTAACATGCCGTTTTCCCTTTGATATTTGGCCAAATAAAAGCTAGTTGCGTATTATATCAAACACATTTCAAGATGCGAACTTCCCTCACAAGCGCACAATAATCGATAGATTTCAATAGGAGAAGCACAAGCAGCTTCTGCTGTAAGCCGCCTAGCAGGATCATTCTGCCACAAAAGATCTATTAATTTTAGAAACTTAGCAAAAGCCATCGGATGCTTCTTGGAATATTCTGACTCGAAGTCTGTTCGAGGACGTATATATGTGAATCAAAAGTCGAATTTTTTACAAAGCGTTCAAGCTTTCACTGTCTGTCCCAAAGACGAATACCCTGCCGTAGGGGCGTAGCTTGCTACGCCCGGCCTGGCAGAAGCATTAACATTAAGAAGCAAGGCTTTTTTAATAAAAATTTATCATTGCCTGTAAGCGTGAAAGCCCTGCAGTTACCGGGCGTAGCAAGCTACACTACTGTCCGGAGAAAATAGTAAGACGTTCTCCCCATCCTTTGTATATGATGTTGTTGAATAACGATGGAGGAGCTGGAGACTTAATTTACGAGCCCCCTCGAGGTCATCCTGTGGAA
>JAGVKT010000008.1 GCA_020050355.1 Gammaproteobacteria bacterium
AATAACCAATATACTGGGGACATGGGGTAATCCACTCCCCTGCTCGTGTTATTCCCGGCATATTTAAAATCGCTTTGACTAAGCTTGATTTGCCGCTTGCATTATCGCCTCGTATAGCGATACGCTGCTTGGCATTGATAGTTAAATAAATCTCTTTCAGAATAGCCCCGGATCCAGTATAGGAAACACTGCCCGCTTGAATCGATACTAAAATTTTATCCCTTAACTGCTCTGCTTGGAGTGAAAATTTTGGCACAATGACTTCAGGAATATATAACTCAGCCAAATTAGCGGACAAATCTTGCTTTTTAGCATCTAGCACCGCTTTTTTGCGGCCCGAAGTTTCCTGTGCGCGTAGTACTTTGGTCTTACTCACTATCGTTGGCCATTTGCGCTGCTCTATACTTTTTTCTCCTTTTGCTCTACTTTTTGCGGCACGTTTTTGTTCTTGCATTAAGTCATAATGCAATTGTTTTTTTTGGCGATTCATTTGTGATAATTTTTGTTCTATAGCCTTCTTTTGCTGATAAATTTCCTGTAAATAATCCTGATAATTGCCAGAAAAAACCTGAATTTTTCCTCGATCAATATGCCATAAGCTATTCACACATGTCGTTAATAATTCAAGATCATGTGACACAATCAGTAATGTGCCTGAATATGTTTGCAACATACGCATCAAACTGCGACGATTATGCTGATCTAAGTGGTTTGTCGGTTCATCCAATAGCAAAAGATTAGGGCCGAGGCTTAGTGCTTTGGTCATCGCTTGATTTAACTGTTGACTACCGCTTAAGATGGCTGTACCTTCATATATTTGCGGCACATAACCGCAGACAATATCATTAGCATGCTGAATAAATCCACTGGTGGGTTCTGCAATACCGGCTAACATTTTTAGCAAACTTGATTTGCCACTACCATTTTGCCCTATAATCCCAATGCAATCACCTTGATGAATCTGCGCATTAAAATCAGCAAAACATAGCTTTTGTGGTAATGAAAGACTAAGATTTTTAATTTGGATTGGTTTATGTGTCATAAAAAACCTCTTTAAGTGTGTCTAGGGCTACAAAGCAATGACCGCCCTTATAACAGGGCACTTTAAGAAGATATTTTCATGATACGCAAAAACCTCATTTGAATGTTGATGGTTAAATACTACACTATTATTGCGCTAATGTCAATGTATCGATCATGCTAGTTTTTTCAACTCATTTTCTAATACGGGATTATATTGCTTAATTAAGTTAATCATTTGCTTGGCCTCTGCTTGGCTTAAGCCTTCAAGCCAATAAAACTTTTGATTATTAAGTTTATTGCCTTTGCTATTATCAGATTTCTTTTGAATTAATAGTATACGATACAATTGCAACCGCTTTTCTAGAAAACTACAGAAAATCTTCACGCGATATTCTGCATCCAAAGGTAAAACATAAACTTTATTACGCCATAAGCCCGTTTGAATAATGCAGCATTGGTTGGTAAACCGATAATGATACTGTTTTAGACGGGTGGTGTAACACATAAAAATCCCAAGCCCTACGCCTAAAATACCCAGCCCCCATCCCAGCCTTGCATTAGTACTCATATGCGTTAACCAAAACTGAAGTGTCTGTACTGTATCTCGCGTGACAGCATAAAGGTGACCATCGCCAAAGGCTTTGTTAAGGTGTCCTACTATAAATAAAATACAGAGGTAAACAAAAATCGAGCGAATATTTCCCCAGAAGAATTGATAGCGGTAGCGTAGATCAGGGCGGACTTCGAGAATGACCTGCTCATTGGGTAATAATTTAATATCGGTGTATTTCATATTTATACTCGTTACCGTGTTTATTGATTAATAATCAGGCATTATACCCTGTTAAAGTCCAAAATCAAGTCATTTATAGCAATATATGGTCAAATTATCACAAGTAACGGTAAGCGTGATTAGCCAGCAATAGCGTGTTATGCTACAGTATGAAAGACTATGATGTTCAATCTTCAAATGCATCTGTAAGCACATTTACCCTTCTGCCTTAGAACACGGGTTAGCTTATTTACATGATGCAGCAGATAAAACCTTGTTAAATTTATTCGATTGACGAAGGAGAACAAATGAAAAAGCAAGCCATATACCAAGTCGATGCATTTACTTCTGCCCTATTTGGCGGAAACCCTGCGGCAGTTTGCCCCTTAAATGAATGGCTAAGTGATAGCCAAATGCAGTCCATTGCCGCTGAAAACAACCTATCTGAAACGGCTTTTATTCTTCCCGTAGGAGAGGATTATCATATTCGGTGGTTTACCCCAAACACCGAGGTCGCCTTATGCGGTCATGCAACTCTCGCAAGTGCTTACGTCATTTTTGAAATTTTAGCTTATAAAAAAAACGCCATTGTTTTCCACAGTAAGAGCGGAGAATTGAGAGTTCATAAAAATGGGAATTTGTTAACCCTAGACTTCCCTGCTCTGCCTTATAAAAAAATTGAAGCATCGGCACAATTACTCAATGCCATCAATATCAAACCCCAAGAAATTTATGAAAGTACCTTTGATTTATTGCTCATCTATGCGCATGAAGACGAGGTAAAGAGGATTGAATT
>JAGVKT010000110.1 GCA_020050355.1 Gammaproteobacteria bacterium
ATAAGCAATGATGATTTTTTTATTAAACAGGCCTTACTTCTTCATGTTAATGCCTTTGCCGTGCCGGGCGTAGCAAGCTACGCCCCTACGGCATGGCCTTTATGCTACGGGAGCAAACAGTGAAAACTTAATGCCAAGTAAAATCTTCCCATCTTGAGCTGCATTTGGTATAACCTAATCATCAATTTTAAACAAATTCAAGTTGCCGCCAGGCTTCAAAAATCACTACAGCAACACAGTTCGCTAAATTTAAGCTGCGTGCTGAAGTCCGCATGGGCAAACAAATTTTTTGTGAATCATCAAAATCTGCTAAAAACGCTGCAGGTAAGCCTCGGGTTTCTGGGCCGAAGATGAAGGCATCTCCTGCTTGATAATGAGGCGTTGTATAAAGTTGATGAGCACCAGTTTCACAAACAAAAATTCTTTGTGGTTGCATGAGATGACGCCAAGCTTCAAAGCTTTTGTGAATGTGCACCTTCGCCCATTCATGATAATCTAAACCAGCGCGTTTAAGTTTGCTATCTGTAGGTATAAACCCTAAAGGCTCAATAAGGTGCAGATGGGCGCCAGTGTTGGCACAGAGCCTGATAATATTGCCGGTATTCGGTGGAATTTCTGGTTGGTAGAGCACAATATGAAACATATAAACCTAAAATGCCAATCCGGTTAAGCGGACCCAATCATCTTTTTGTTGGCAATCTTGCCAAGAAATTTTTGGCACATAAGCCTGGCGCACGGCTTCAGCTTGTGAGGTCAGAATGCCTGCCAGCACTAACGTACCTTGGGGTTTCAGTAATTCAATAATTTGCGGCGACAAACTCATCAACGGCTGTGCCAGAATATTGGCAATAACGACATCTACTTTTACAGGAGGTAAAGCCGTAGGCAGATAAGCATGCACTGCCACCTGGTTATCTCGAGCATTGTTAAGCGTGGCCGTGAGCGCTTGTGGATCATTGTCGACGGCAAAAATATTTTGCGCACCCAGTTTGGCGGCAGCAATGCCTAAAATTCCAGAGCCACAGCCATAATCAAGTATAGTTTTACCGTGGAGATTTTGCGCAGCTAACCATTCTAGGCACAGATAAGTAGAGGGATGAGCTCCTGTGCCAAAAGCCAAGCCAGGCTCAAGATACACTAATGCGTCATAAGTTTGCGCGGGAGTATGTTGTTTTGTACCCACCCATAATTTGTGTGCAAAATGAATCGGCTTAAAATATTCTAACCATTTTAATTGCCAAACTTCATCAATCACTGGCACGCATTGAATATGTTTAAAGAGCTGAGGATCAAACGATGTTTCCAGTTCGCTTAATAACGCTTTGACATCAACACATTGCTCAAATAAAGCAGACATAATGAGCTCAGGCCAAAGCGGCGTTTCAGCAACGCCTGGTTCTAGAATAGGGCAATCTCCCGCGTCTTCTAAGGTAATAGCGCATGCACCCATCGATAATAATAAAGTTTCTAATGCTTCACATTGATCATGACGCACGGGCAAGCTGAGTTTAAAGTAGGTAGGTTGTACAGACACGCGCAGCCAAGCTTCTCAATAGCATAGATCTTTGTTATGATATTGTAACAAAAATTATACGCATAAGACATAGGCAAAGAATTTTATGAGTATCTTGCAAGTAGTAAAATATCCAAATGCTTTACTCAAAAGACATTGCGAACCTGTAACTACCAATGATTTTAATGCAGATTTGCAAACCCTTTTAGATAATATGGTAGAGACCATGTATGCAGACAATGGCATGGGCCTGGCCGCCAATCAAGTTGCGCAGCTAAAGCGTATTTTTATCATGGATGATAGCCCCAGCTTAAAGCATCCCATTTTTTTTATTAATCCTGAGATTCTCGTACAAAGTGAAGAACTCACTGAAGACCAAGAGGGTTGCCTTTCTTTTCCAGGAGTTTATCTTAAAATTAAACGTCCTAAATATATTAAAATGAAAGCTCTGAATCGTCATGGAGAAGAATTTATTTTGGAACGTGAAGATTACCCAGCACGTTGTATGCACCATGAATTCGAGCATTTACAAGGCATACACTTTTTTGAACATCTTTCCGCGTTAAGGCGCGAGCTTGCAGAAAAAAAATTAAAAAAATATTTACACCAAACATTATAAAGTACCATAAAGGCTCACAATGAAAGCCGCTACATCGCACGCGCTCATTGATGCTTATCTTGATTATTGTTGGCTCACCAAAGGTTTAAGCAAAAATAGTTTAGCCTCGTATCGTTATGATCTGCAGCATCTTGATGCCTGGGCTAAAAATCATAATCAAGACCTTGGCGCACTCAATAAAGAGGTAATTCAAAATTATTTAAGTGAGCGCTATCAGGCTAAATTTAACCCACGCTCAAACGCGCGTTTACTCTCGTGTTTACGGCATTTTTATCGTTGGGCAGTAGCCGAAAAAACTATAGTCGCAGATCCTACCTTAACACTTGATTTACCCAAATTAGGCCGATCATTGCCAAAGATTTTAGGTGAACAAGAAATTATAAAATTATTACAAGCACCAGATCTTAATAATCCTATAGGTTTGCGCGATCGTGCGATGCTCGAATTGTTATATGCTTCAGGCTTACGTATTACTGAGTTAGTCACCTTAACTTCAACGATGTTGAGTTTAAATCAAGGAATAATTAAGGTGCTGGGAAAAGGCAATAAAGAACGCCTGGTTCCTGTAGGCGAAGAAGCAGCAGAATGGCTAAAGCGTTATTTCGAAGAGGCGCGTCCGGCTTTAGCACATGGGCGCATAAGTAAGTTTTTATTTTTAAGTCAAAAAGGCAGTGCCATTACCCGCCAAGCTTTTTGGTATCGCATTAAACACTATGCGCAACAAGTGGGAATCATGATCGAGCTCTCACCGCATGTATTGCGCCATGCGTTTGCTACGCATCTGCTCAATCATGGCGCCGATTTGCGTGTGGTACAAATGCTATTAGGGCACAGCAGCGTGAGTACTACACAAATTTATACGCACGTTGCGCAGGCGCGTTTAAAAAAAATATATAAAGAGCATCATCCACGTGCTTAAATTTGCTTATTGGGAAAGGGGCATAAATCTATTAAAAAGCACTCATAGCATTTAGGTTTGATCGCCTTACAAATATAACGTCCATGTAAAATCAACCAATGGTGAGCATCGCGCTTATAGGTTTTAGGAATAATTTGTTCCAGTTGCATTTCGACCGCAAGCGGCGTCGTACCTTGTGCTAAACCCAAGCGCTGAGCAACTCGAAAAATATGCGTATCAACGGCAATGGTGGCTGCACCAAAAGCAGTATTTAAAATTACATTAGCGGTCTTGCGCCCCACACCTGGCAAGCTCTCGAGTGCCGCGCGTGTATTGGGCACAGTGCTATTAAAATTCTGCACTAAAAGCTCACAAGTTTTAATGATATTTTTGGCTTTACTATTAAAAAGGCCAATAGTTTTAATATAAGTCTTGAGTTGTGTTTCTCCTAAAGCCAGGATCTGTTCAGGGGTATTGGCGACTTTAAAAAGTTTTGGTGTTGCTAAATTAACGCTTTTATCGGTTGCTTGCGCCGATAACATAACCGCAATCAATAACTCAAAATGCGAATGATAAACAAGCTCAGTAGCAGGGTGAGGATTCTGCGTCTTAAGCCTTTTGAAAATAGCATTTACAATGTTGGTGGTAGCCATAAAAACAATGAATCTTTTATCAGTTTACTTTAGTGTAAGTTATGTATGCAGTAAAGACTAATAGCAATTTTGCACTATCAACCGAAAATCCCTATTTTAAATAGCATTGTTATGGTTTATTTAACTCATTGGAAATGCTTATGAGCTGCAAGAGATCTCAGAGTTGAGGCAAAGAGAAATACATTTAAGATAACAAAATGAAATATTTCAACCTGTTTTTTTCCCGTAGGCTTCAGCAGGGGTTGGGAACTTATCATCATATGCTGCAGAAGAAACCCTCGTGCCAGTAAGAGTTAAACTGCCTTTTAGTAATACATCTTTAAAAGTTACTGCGCCCTTTTTTGAGTGTTCTGCCGTCCCCACGGCACCTAATGGGGGAGGCATGGCTTTTTTACAAGCCTCAGCCAGACTTGGAAAGTCAGTGGAAGTAGGTGGTCTCACTAAGGATGTGCGAATAACGCCTGCCCCCGCACCCGCCATCACACCAGCACCCGCTCCTACAGCTATGGGCGCTACACTTATGCAAAACCAATCGATGATAAGCCTGTCTGGTTCTTTACAATGTTTATGCTTTCCATAATCTATAAAAATAGCAGCAATAAGTGCCTCTAGGGCGTCAGATAAAATCGATGGAGATATCGGACTATTAACGAGGAGATAGTCATTTAACTTTAATTTAGCTGCAATAGCCGCTTGATAAGGTGCTTCAATATAACGATCAGTTTCGATGGATAAAGTTTCATAATCGTGAAAGTGTTTACTTTTGATCAAATGAAGAAGAATGATTTTTCTTAAAATAGCATCGCCTAAAAACTCAAATCTTTGAAAATGACCTTCAGGATGCACGCTATTATGAGTTAGAGCCATTTTTAAATAATCAAGATCATGAAAAAAATAGCCAATATTTTTCTGAAGATCGAGTAAAATTTCTGTACTTAATGGGTCAATGCTTGCCATTTTAGCAAAACTAATTTCATGAGCAGAAGTAAGAAGTCGGCAAGAGGATTCATAATGTTCTAAGCGTTCAAGCACTTTTTTTGCAGCGGCTTGTTCAGCTTCCTTTTTGGTCCTGCACGTGCCCTCATCAACCACACCTGCACATTTACATGTAACAGTATAAATGGGTATGTGGCTTAAACCTACTATTTCAATAACTTGGTATTTTGGTAAAGGGTAATGACGCTTTTGCGCATACTCTTGAAGCTTATTTTTATAATTATCAATAGTAGTGATAATTTTTGCTGTAACAGAAGTTTTTGTTGAAAAACTATCAGCGCTTGTAATAGCTGTGACACATTTTTTTATACTTTCTTGGTAACATAACTCAATAAAAACAAAAGCAACGTGTTCATGTAATCTTGCAAGCGCACCTATTAAAACAAGAAAGGTTTTTGCTTCTGTATTTATAGTACTGACAGCGGATAGTTTCATTCTAGGGCTAAGGCTTAATGCTATTTCAAGTGCTGCTATAGTTTCTGCGCGTATTTGTTCAATAATAATGGCAGTTAATTGATCAGGGCCGAAACTAGGGTAAAGGTTAAAGAGAATTTGTGCTAAAGCATATCTTAAAAAAGTTGCACCATAGGTTTTGTCAATATCAGGATCAGCTGCAGCAATAGCTTCTGTAATAGTATCTTCTACTTCAGGATATTCTTTTGCTATTAAAGTAAGGATGTAATTATAAAAGCCCCCTCCTGAGGTTTTATCTTCTGCCGCTCTACTTCGTTCGATGATAAGTTCAAACATTAATTTTGAGGCATGTTCTTCTGCGCTCACTTTGGTAGCTCCTTCACCCACCGTTTTTTTAGTAGCAAAAGTACAAATGCATTTAAAAACTCTTGCATGTGCTGGACCATAAGGCTCATGTGTATAAACGGGTGGAGGAAGACGCATAACTTGTGCGCGCTCGAAAATGGAATTTTTATAACCTACACTGGCCATAAATATAATTTTTTGATTTATTCATCAAATATATCACAAAGTTTTATCAGCTGTCGTTCGTTATAAGCTTATTTACCACTTAATAATCCTAATGATGCTATTCTAGGATCTTAAGTTGACAGGCGTAGATTTTAACCTGGGAGTTAGTATAAATTAATTCGATGGCAAAAATTTATTATGTGTTTTTGTATACGCATGTTCCAACGAGAGCAAAGTAAAATGTGTCCCCTCATCATAAATATCTAAACATTCTAACTGTTTTAATTTTTTAGTGAGTCGTACCGAAAGCGGCAGTAATAGAATTTCTACACCAGCCATCATTAAGCCTGACGTTAGCATCAAATATAAGATGCTGCTAAAGCTCATAAGGCCAGTAAAAGCAATAACACAAAAAAAGATGACATCAAGTAAATAACCCACCAAGGTAGAAGTCATAAACCGTAAAGCCATCAAGCGACCTTTGAGTAGCAATTTAAGTTGCGCCAGGATATAAGCGCTCACACCTTCGGTCACAAAATAACTGACAAAAGAAGCAATAATAATGCGTACATCAAAAAGTAAAAAATGCTGGTACGCCTCAAAATTCTTCGCATCCACGCTATGCCAGTGCACAACAATCTGTCCAATAAGCAAAATAATAGCGTTAAATAAAAAACCACACCATATCGCCAAACGCGCATGCTTATAGCCATAAACTTCGGTGATCATATCAAGGACAATATTGGTGAGCGGAAAAATCAAAGTTCCAGAATCAACTTCAAACCAAAAAATTTTAATAAAACGTGGATCATACCAGTTGGCTGCTAAAATAATAACACCATAAATAATCATCAAGAACGATAAATATTTACTTTTTTCTAATAAAGAGTTTTTTGTAGGCGTGAAGTTCTTAAGCGCAAAAAATTTTTGTGCCACGCGCGTCATTACTAGCACAATGAGCGCCACTAAGCTAAATAAGCCAATATTATTAAGCCCCCAAGACAAAGGTTGCGAAAGTAAGGGATCAAACAAAACATTATTAACAGCAAAAGCAGGTGAGGGTAGACGGCTGATAATGGCGCCATAACTCATAAATAAAATTTCTGCGCCAATGGCAATAGCAATAGTATATAAACTAAATCTAGTACCATAATAAAGCTGCATCAGCGCCATCACGAGACAAATAACAGGAAGTAATAATAACCGTGCAGAATAGAGCTGTGTGCCAACACCCAAAAGCTTCGTAGAAAACGCACTCGCAATAAGGCATAAACACACAAATAATAAACGCAAAAACCATGCGGCCATAGAGGTAAGAAAATAATGTGCTTTAAACAATTATGAAATTCCTAAATGCAACTGTATTGCTTGATGAATTTTTTCCATTAACGCTGAAGTAATTTTTCCCACAGGCTTCCCGGCTTGAAGGCGTATTTTACTGATGGTGCGAATCTGATTGCACTGTGCCTTTGAATCTTTGCTAAGTTTGCTATGCTTTTTATCTAGAAAAACCTCAAAAGGATAGACTTTGTCAGTTTGAGAAGTTAAAGGAATAACCGTCAGCAGTGATGAAATTTTATTATTAACATCATTACTTACAATTAAAACCGGCCGTGTTTTTTTAACTTCAGAGCCTAGGGTGGGGGCAAGATTCGCAAAAAAAATTTCACCTTTTTTCATTTACCAATCCTCATGATCTAGACCTTCTCCCAGAAGAGGCTCCCAGAGCTTTAATTCATTTTGAGAAGTTTTTTTGGCAAGCGCTGATTCCATATCGCGATAACAAGCCTCTAAATGTTGAGCTTCAAGCATTTTCAAGCTTAAAGCGATCACTTCTGATTTGCTTTTGAGATGATGTTTAGCCTGATAATCACTAGCAAATTGATTCAAATGCTGTGGTAAAGTGATAGAAATTTTATCTGCCAACATAGTATTACCTTTTGGTAGGATAAATTAATGCCTCCATTTTTGCATATTAATCCTATGCTGTCAATAATTTTTTAAAGAATATCTGATGGAAATTTTCCGTAAAGACCGGCATAATAAACGCTTTAAATTTAAGACAGCTATGTCCCAACAAATCACTCCCGAATTTATTCGGCAAGTACAAGCACGGGCAACGTTATTAGTTTCTAAAGAAACCATTGATACGACCTTTACGCGCCTGGCGCACGAGGTCACAGAAGTTTTAGAGCATAAAAATCCCATCATCATCACCTTGATGACCGGTGGGTTATTTACCACGAGTGAGCTATGTCTTAAATTAAAATTCCCTTTACAAATGGATTATATTCATGCGACGCGTTATGAAGGCAAGTTAAGTGGTGCAGCCTTGCAATGGCGTAAAGAGCCGAGCTTAGACCTGCATGAGCGTAATATATTATTGATCGATGATATTTTAGATGGAGGCATTACTTTAAAACGTGCACAAGAATATTGTCTCGAAAAGGGCGCACACAAGGCATATACATTGGCGCTACTCGACAAAGTAGCGGCTCGTTTACCAGAGGGTTTGGGCAAGGCTGATTTTACTGGCTTAGAAATTCCTAACGAATATGTCTTCGGTTATGGCCTGGATTATTACCATTATTTGCGTAATGTTGCAGGCATTTACGCTGTTGCTAAAGAGCATATCCTCTAAGGGTTCTCAAGAATAGGTTTACGACAGGCCTTGATTCCAGTAAACTTATCCGCAGTTATTAAGACAGATTGGGTTTTTTGTGCACAATATTCGTAATTTTTCAGTCATCGCGCATATCGACCATGGTAAATCAACGCTATCAGATCGTTTTATCCAGCTTTGCGGCGGTCTAGAGGCGCGCGAAATGAGCGAGCAAGTTTTGGATTCGATGGATATCGAGCGTGAGCGCGGCATTACCATCAAGGCACAATGCGTTACCCTCAATTACACTGCTAAAGATGGTCAAACTTATAAATTAAATTTCATTGATACTCCCGGGCATGTGGATTTTGCTTATGAGGTCTCGCGTTCACTTTCTGCCTGCGAAGGTGCCTTGCTGGTAGTGGACGCTGCACAAGGGGTTGAGGCACAAACGGTCGCTAATTGTTACACTGCAATTGAGCAAGGCTTAGAGGTATTGCCGGTGTTAAATAAAATTGATCTACCGCAAGCTGAGCCAGAACGCGTCAAACAAGAAATCGAAGATATCATCGGCATTGCCGCGCAAGCTGCGATTGAATGCAGCGCTAAAACAGGCTTAAATGTCATAGAGGTACTTGAGCAAATCGTCAAAAATGTACCCTGTCCCAAGGGTGATCCTAATGCACCGCTACAAGCCTTAATTATTGATTCTTGGTTTGATACTTATTTGGGTGTGGTTTCTTTGGTGCGCATTAAAAATGGCCGGCTCAAAAAAGGTGATAAGATTTTAGTAATGTCAACCGGCCAAAGCTATACGGTTGAACAGCTCGGTGTATTTACACCAAAGCGCGTCTATAAAGAAATTTTGGATTGTGGTGATGTAGGTTTTGTAGTCGCTAATGTTAAAGATGTCCATGGTGCGCCCGTGGGAGATACCTTAACGCACGTGAAGCCCGCAGCTACCAAGCCTTTGGCAGGATTCAAAAAAGTAAAACCTCAAGTCTATGCAGGCCTCTTTCCGGTGAATTCTGAAGATTACGAAGATTTTCGTGAGGCCTTAGAAAAATTAAGTTTAAATGATGCTTCTTTATTTTTCGAGCCTGAAACTTCCGAAGCTTTGGGTTTAGGATTTCGTTGTGGTTTTTTGGGTATGCTTCATATGGAGATTATCCAAGAGCGTTTAGAACGCGAATATAATCTTAATTTAATTACTTCTTCACCCACAGTAGTTTATGAAATTTTGTTGACAGATGGTCAGTTAATTTATGTCGATAACCCATCAAAATTGCCAGATTTAAGTAGTATCGCCGAAATCCGTGAGCCTTTGTGCGAAGCGCATATTTTAGTGCCACAAGAGCATGTAGGCAGTGTCATCACGCTCTGTCAGGAAAAACGCGGTACCCAAATAAATATGCAATATGCAGGCCATCAAGTTTCGTTAACTTATGAATTGCCCATGAATGAAGTAGTACTGGATTTTTTTGATCGGCTCAAGTCAATTAGCCGTGGCTATGCTTCATTAGATTATAGTTTTAAACGTTATCAAGAGGCACCGGTAGTGCGTTTGGATATCTTAATTAATGGCGAGCGCGTGGATGCATTGGCAATCATGGTACATCGCGATCAGGCGCAATATCGTGGTCGTAGTTTAGTAGAAAAATTAAAAGAATTAATTCCACGGCAAATGTTTGAAGTCGCAATTCAGGCAGCAATCGGCGCACATGTCATTGCGCGCTCAACCGTAAGCGCTATGCGTAAAAACGTTCTTGCTAAATGTTATGGTGGTGATATTACCCGTAAGAAAAAATTATTAGAAAAACAAAAGGCCGGTAAAAAACGCATGAAACAAGTAGGCTCTGTTGAGATTCCCCAAGAAGCGTTTTTAGCGATCCTGAAGGTAGATAAATAAAAAGCTTTCACACAGTTTCGGCAGCACACCATAGATATAGTTTTCCGATAACTAAATAGGTCCAGGGAATAGTCCAAATTAACCCCACACCTAATAAACAAAGGCCAATAAGGTTGGCAAGAACCATAAAAATAACAGCAACAAAAATTTTACCGAAATGGGGCGCCACCATGACACAAGAGCGCCACCATGCTAGAAAAGGATTGACTTGTTGATCAAGAACCAACAAAAAATTAAACAGCAAAAAGCTTTTATAAAAAGAAAATAATAACAACACACCGACAGCACTGAAAAATATAACCCAACGCAAATGCAAAGTAAAATGCAGCTCTGCATGTAAAATCGTAACAAAAAATAAGCATAACAAACCAATAGCAAGAAAAAAAAGCCAGAGCATTAAAGCACTCATCGCAAAAGCCACAAAGATGTGCGGTAATTTTTTAAAATACTGAAAGCCGCTGGCCCAAGTTAAGGATTCTGAGCGAATGCGTTTTAGACCAATCATAAACAGGCCAGCCAATAAAGGCGCCACAACCAGGCCAGGTAGCAGCACATGGGCTACTGTATGAACCCAGGCCCAAGGCGTAGAAATTTTTAATAAAAAGCTCAATCCATACAAAAATAACTCAACCACCAATAAAGCCAACAGAGTAACAAAAAAAGGCAACTTCGACCCATCAATCAGTTGTCGAGCTTCAGTAAAAATTGTATCGAGAGGAATAGGTTGATGTGTTTTCACAGAAAGCCTCCTTGAATTTGTACGAATATTCTAAAGCAAAATAAAAATAAAAGCTTGTCAGTATTATATAAATTGCGCATCAAAATGATAATTAACTAACCCCAAAGCCAAGATCGCCGCGGTTTCTACGCGTAAGATACGCGCACCCAAACTGATTCTTTTAAAGTGATGTCGATCCGCAAGTGCAGTTTCTTCATCAGTCAATCCGCCCTCAGGGCCGATGAGTAACGCACAAGATCGTGGTGTGCTGTTAACGGTTTTTAGAGAAAGCGCCTGTGTTAAAGCAAATTGTAGCTGCACATCAGCAGAACTTTGTGGCAACCAATCTGCCAAAATTATAGGCGCATGTAGCCGCGGTAAGTGATTCTGGGCGCATTGTGCGCAAGCATTAATAATAATTTCTTGCCAGTGATGCATTTTATGTTCTAACTGCGTGCCTGTAAGCCGACCCTGACTGCGCGTAACATAAAGCGGAGTAATTTCGCTCACATTCAACTCTACAGATTTTTGCAAAATAATATCCATCCGATCAGCGCGGCATAAACCCTGGCCCAAATGCAATTTGAGAGCGGACACCGGCTGCACGGTGAAGTCATCTAAAAGACCGATGCGTGTTACTTTTTTGGTAATGTCCAAAATACGTGCTGAAATTTGTCCACCTTGACCATCAAATAAAATAACTTCATCTTGAGCCTTGAGTCGCAATACCTGCAGGTGTTTGTGTAAAGTTGCTGGTGCAATAAATTCTTGCTGAGGAATAAAAGCTTGTGGCAAATAAAAACGTGGTTTCATGGTTGCTGAATATCAATAATTTCAATTTCAAATAACAACACCTGTCCTGCAAGTGGATGATTAAAATCCACAGTAACTTCATCTGTATCAAGAGCACGAATGATGCCGGGAAGCTCCACGCCATTAGGTTGCATAAAACTAACGATCAAACCTACTTCAAGCGGATGATCTAAATCAGCGCGAAGAAATTGTTGGCGCGGCACTTGATAAACATTTGCAGGATGCGCTTCACCAAAAGCATCTTCGGGCAACAACATAATTTTAGGTTTGGCACCAACCTCTAGGCCTAATAATTGTTGACGTAATTTTTCTGAAAAAAAATCGCCATCCATATGAAATTGCATCGGCTGACCTACAGTACGCGTGCTTTCAGCAACAGAGCCATCTTTAAGGCGCACCGTAAAATGCATGGTAACAATAGAATTTTTTTGAATCACTAATTAGACCTAAATGCGCTAAGCAAAATAAAAATAACGCCTAAAGTGATTGCCGAGTCAGCGACATTAAAAGTAGGCCAATAAAAATCTTTATAGTGCAGTTGAATAAAATCGATGACATAACCATAAACAATGCGATTATAAAGATTGCCTAATGTTCCGCCTAGAATTAAACATAAAGCCGCTGCAGCAAAAGGATGCAAAGCAGCGCGCCATAAATAGGCGAGAATACCAATACTAACGGCGATAGCAATGCCTACAAATAGCCATAACTGCCAGCCATTCTGATCGCTCAAAAAACTAAAAGCAGAGCCAGTATTGTGCACCAATATCAAGTTTAAAAAAGGCGTAATTACCATCGCTGTTAACGATCCCAAATAAAAACTCGCAACGCTTTTACTGCCTAAGTCTAAAACCAATACCGCAAAAGTCAGCCATAACCAACGCCATTGGCCGCTGCCACCGCTTTTTGCCATAGATAATCTCCGCTTGCATTTGTTTGAAGATGCCGATCATTGTACGTCAAGTTTTTGTAAATTTCATCATAAAGTAGTTGAATATTATTTAGGCTATGATATTATGATTATTATTTAATCTGTACAAATTATGATTTTACTTTTAACAGCAATCATTTTTATAATTTTTATGCTGACGCTCAGTTGGATGGATTTTCACACCTTAAAATTACCCGATGAGTTGACCTTAAGCCTATTATGGTTAGGCTTAGGCTTTAATGCCTTCAAAATATGGGTAGTGCCGCAAGAAGCTATTTTAGGATCAATAACCGGATATTTAGCTTTTTGGAGCGTGAGTAGAGCGTATTTAGGATTAAGAAAAAAGCCCGGGCTAGGTCTGGGGGATGCAAAATTACTAGCCGCGATAGGTGCTTGGTTAGGTTGGAAAATTTTGCCTGAAATAGTACTGCTAGCTACATTATTAAATTTGCTATGGGCATGGTTATTATTTTTAACGCGACCCGAAATCAAAACTACGCTGTTCAAATGTTATTTTCCTTTTGCACCCGCTTTAGCAATAAGTTCAATAGCAATGATGTTATTAAAAGTAATAAGGAATTTAACATGACCAATGAATCCGGATTTAATTTGATTGAATTAATGGTCGTGATTGCCATCATGGCGATCCTTGCCGCCATAGCCGTGCCTGCTTACAGTCATTACATTAATAAAAGTCGGGCGATCGCGGCGATGGTATTAACGGATCCAGTACGTAATGCCGTTGTCGAATATGCAATGTTGCATAACGGCGATTTAAGCCTGCTCAGCAATGAAACCTTAAATTTGCCCAGTAAAGATTTGGTAGAAGGATCTAATGACGTCAGTGCTATTAATATTGAAAGTCAGGGGGCAGCAACCGCAGCGATTATTGCAGAACTGGCAGATAATTTGGGTACACTCACTTGGACCGGAACTTACAATACTTCAAGCGGTCATTTGATTTGGCAATGCACGTATCCTGCAGACAGTGCTTTAGCACATTACGCACCAGCACATTGTACTGCAGCCTGATTATGAGCATCAAAGTAACGCTTTTAGAAAAAATTAAGCGATTAGTAGAAGAGGGTTCCGAAGCAATTTTACCAAAATTATTAGAAACAATATTGCACTATGCCTATCAGCAAGCGGCGTCAGATATTCATGTTGAGGCGCAAAAAACTCAAGCACGAGTGCGTTTGCGTATCGATGGATTTTTAACAACTCTAATCACTTTTCCGGTATTTTTAATTCATCCTTTAATTTCGCATCTTAAAGTTTTAGCGGCACTTGATATTACCGAGCGTAGATTGCCGCAAGACGGCAGGTTTCATATGGTGTTACAACAGCAGCGCTTGGAATATCGCCTCAGTATTTGTCCAACAATCATCGCCGAAAAAGCAGTCATTCGTTTAGTAAACGCAAATATAGAAATCTTGCCACTCAAAGCATTAGGTTTATTAACAACACAACTTGATACGCTCGAGCAAGTATTAAAAAAACCTCACGGCCTAATTTTAATTAGCGGACCAACGGGCAGCGGTAAGACTTTAACACAATACGCCATATTAAATTTTTTGAATCAAGAAACACGCCATCTCATGAGTATCGAAGATCCAGTAGAATTAATTTTGCCAGGAATCAATCAAATTCATGTCAATAATAAAACCGGTTTAGAGTTTCATAAAATTTTGCGGGCGATTTTGCGCCAAGATCCTGACATTATCATGATTGGTGAAATTCGTGATCTTGAAACCGCCGAGGTTGCATTAAAAGCTGCGCAGACCGGACATTTAGTATTGGCAACAGTGCATGCCAATAATGCGTGGGATTCATTGTTGCGCTTACAACATCTAGGATTGCCGCGTCATGCTTTGTTAAGTTGTATCCGCTTGTTAATAGCGCAACGCTTAGTCCGCTGTCTCTGTAAGAATTGTAATGCAGAGAGCTGTGAACATTGTTTTGAGGGCTATAAAGGTCGTACAGGAATTTTTGAGTTAATTGCCTTAGAAAAAAATGCCCATCAAGATCTACATGAGCTCGTACCACCAGAATATTTAGCTTTAGCCGCAGCTGGGCAGGCAAAGGTAGCAGCAGGGATAACAAGGCAAATAGAAATTGAGCGGGTGATATAAGGAATAATAATGTCAAAAACAAAAAATTTCTTATGGCACTTTACCGAACAGTTGGCATTATTTTATCAAAGCGGTATTCCATTATCACAGGCTTTAAATTTATTAGCGCAAGAACAATACCCACCTCAAGAATTAGAAATTTTCAAAAGTATTGAGCGCAGCGTCAATCGTGGCCAGAGTTTGTCAGTAAGTTTAAAACGTCATCCAGAAATTTTTCCGAAGTTTTATTTACGGCTCATTGAATTAGGAGAGTTAAGTGGGCGTTTAATCGAGGTGCTGACAGAGCTCAAGAAAACACTGAAAACACAAATGCTATTAAAAAGAAAAGTAATGCACGCGCTATTTTATCCTTGTGTAGTCTTAAGCATTAACCTCTTAGTGGTCAGCGCTTTGTTGTGGTTTGTGGTACCGCAATATGCGGTATTTTTTGCTAAAGATCTAACTACGCTGCCATGGCTGACTTTATTGCTATTAAATTTAAGCAGAGAATTGCATTATTTTTGGTGGTTTAATGTGTGCGTAGGGGCATTGATTTTATTTGGGTTGCGGCATATTTTTTATCATAAAAATCTACGCCGAAAAATTTGCAATTGGGCCGCAAGATCTTACGGATTAAAAACGCTCATCAAATTTCATGATTTAACCTTGTTATGCCGTAGTCTAGCCCTCTGTTTGCGCGCAGGTTTAACCTTAACCCAAGCTTTAGAATTATGTGCGCCTCTAAGTCTCAACCCTCACTACCATGAGGCGTTGCAAACAGCAGTGCGTGATATTAGTCGCGGCAAAAATTTGCTGAATGCTCTAAAAAAACATCATTTCCCAACACTGATGTTACAATTTATAAAAGTAGGCGAAACAACGGGGCAGCTAGATGTGCAATTAGTAAAAATCGCTGAAATTTATGAAGCAGAATTAACACAATTATTAAATAAAATAATTGCGCTGCTTGAACCCGCTATGATGTTATGTTTGGGCACGCTCATTGGCACGATTATGTACGCTCTGTATCAGCCGCTGTTACAACTCGGGACATTAATATAAATGCATCAGAAAAATGTTAAACCATTGGATCTAATTCTTTTGTAGCTTCAGTAAGCCAAAGCTTTGTAGACTCATCAAGGTAAGGCGCCAAAGTGGTAAGTATTTTTTGATGATATTCATTGATCCAAAGAATTTCTTCCTGGTTGAGTTGCGCAACATCAATAAGCTTAAGGCAATAGGGCACTAAGGTGAGGTCTTCAAGAATATAAAAAGGTGCATCGGTAGCATTCGCAAGTTCTGCGGGTTTCACATAACAAACATTTTCAAGGCGAATACCAAATTGACCCTCAAAATAAACACCTGGTTCATTGCTTAAGACCATGTTAGGAACAAGCGTTGCATTGCTTATTCCTGTTGAAATACGCTGAGGCCCTTCATGAACATTTAAAAAACTACCTACGCCATGGCCAGTACCATGCATATAATTATAACCGTGATGCCATAAATATTGTCGCGCTAAGCTATCAAGTTGATCACCACGCGTGCCTTTGGGGAACGGCGTATGACGCAGCGCTAAATGGCCTTTGAGCACCAAAGTATAGCAGGTTTTTTCAAAAGGCGTGGGTGCACCCAAATGTATGGTACGCGTAACGTCCGTAGTTCCACCCAAATACTGCCCGCCGGAGTCTATTAAAAATAAACCATCATCTTTAATCGTAGCGGAGGTTTCCGGCGTAGCAAAATAATGCACGATGGCGCCATGTTCTTTAAAGCCAGCAATGGTAGGAAAGCTGGGGCTATAAAATAAAGCGCTTTGGCGTCGAAATTCGTAAAGTTTTTCACTAATAGAAATTTCGGTTTGTCCTTGCCAATTTTGATCAAGCCAGGCAAAGAATCTACATAAAGCTAAAGCATCTTCGATGTGTGCTTTAATCATGCCCTGTAGCTCAACAGGATTTTTGCAGGCTTTTGCAAGCTCAAGAGGCAGCGTTAAAATTCTGCAGCGATTATGGTGTTGTTTTAAGATCTCCTGCATCAAGGCATTCGCTTGTTGATCGAGGGCTACTGTAGTTTCGCGTATTTGTGCCAGATCTTCATAAAATTGTGCATAGGGTAAAAGCGTAAAATTTTTATTTTTACAATATTCACTAAAGGCAGGTGTCCAGGAGTGTGGATCGATGTAAAGTTGAGCCTTAGTTTGTGAAATTAAAGCATAACTTAAAACTATGGGTGTGTATGCTAAGTCATGACCACGAATATTAAAAAGCCAAGCGATGCTTGTTAATTCATTTAATGCAATAAAGTCTAAATTATTTGCCTGCATAAAAGTGCGCAAGGCTTTGAGTTTATCAGCACTATCTACTCCTGCAAATTCAAGCGGATAAACCATCGCCGGCGCGTGCTCAAAACTAGGGCGATCTTGCCAAATTTGATCAATCAGATTGTTTTGAATAAATACAAGCTTAGCTTGAATTCCAGTAAAAATTTTTATCCATTGATCTGCTTGAAAGCAAGATAAAATAGTAGGATCAACGCCCACGCGCTTACCTTGTGCATGAGTTTTTAAAAAGTTAATTAAAGTAGAATTTTGTCCATGTTCATAAGGAAAGAGTGTAAATTCGCGCGCATCGATTTGAAGCTTGGCCTGCAAAGTATATCGACCATCGGTCCAGAGATAAGCTGCATCGCTACCAATAAGCACATCACCATTGCTGCCAGTAAAACCAGAAATAAAAGCGCGCCGCTGCCAAGGTTTAGGTACATATTCAGTATGATGTGGATCAATGCTAGGAACAAAATAAAAATCCACATCGTGAGTCTGCATGAGTGCACGTAATTTTTTTAATTTTTGCGTCGAAGTCATGAATAGCAAAGCCATTAAAACTAAAAAAACATGTTAACAGGGGCTGTAGGTAGAAACAAGTAAAGGATAAATGCAGCCAGGCGCCTAAAACAAGCGCGACAAAAGCCCCACAACAGCAGCGCCGTTGTATGGCAGAATGATGAGTAATGAGATCTTAACGTTGCTAAGCTTTATGCGTCTTTTTTCTTTTTACGTGCTAATGCGCCAAAATTACCAAAACGATTTGCAAAGCTATCTACACGGCCCTGCGTGTCAACCACGCGTTGTTCGCCGGTATAAAAAGGATGGCATTTGTTACACACTTCAACATGCAAGTCTTTACCTAAGGTCGAGCTGGTTTCAAAGGCATTGCCACAGCTGCAATTGACTTTAATAGCTTTATAATGGGGATGAATCTCTGCTTTCATGATAAGGTCCTTATTTGCCCTTTATCGCCGCTTTATCCTATTACAAAGCACGATAAATTGTGCCGTATTTTAAAGGGTTAGTAAGAAATTAGCAAGTAAAATTTGCGATTAAAATTTTAAGTATGCGAGGCGCCGCTATCATAGTGATTAGGTTGGATAATCAAGTTCAGCAGAAGGGCGCTAAAATACAAGGCCGCACTGATCATTAAAGTGATGTGAAAACCAACAATAAAATTTCGTGAGCTGCTCACAATCGTACCAAAAATAGCTACACCAATAAGGCTCCCAATTTGTCGGCTAGCGGTGAATGCCGCTGAAGCAACGCCTGCCTGGTTTGGCGCCACAGCATGCATAATGGCAATGGTGCTTGCCAATGCCGCAACTGAATTGGCAAGGCCAATCAAAGACAGAGGGAGAATAAACATAAAATAGGCAGGACTATTTTGCTCCGCTATGAGCATCGATAAAAAGCCTATTGTCCCCAAGCTAAGACCAAAAATAAGCGGGCGCTTAGGCCCAATAACACTACTGATTTTGCCGCTAAGATAAGAGCCTAAGACAGTCAATGCGGTTAACGGAAAAAGCACAAAACCCGTCATGAGCACAGAATATAAACGCACTTCCTGAAAGTAAAGCGTAAAAATAAAAAGTTCACCAAAGACTGCAATATTAATAGCTATCCCCGAAAAAACAAGCGCCAAAAAAACCGGAGAGTGGAAAAAATCTAGCGGAAGCATTGGGGTAGCAGCATAATATTCTGTAATCAAAAAAATAATAAACGCAAGCACAAAAAGCGCAAAACTGCCCAAAACCGTAACAGATTCCCAGCCTAAATGCCCAGCTTCAATGAGGCCAAAGGCCAGCGCAGCAATACTAATAATGGCAAAAATTTGGCCGAGCATATCAAAATTACCATGCCCATTACCTGCTGAATTAACAACATACTTCCCCGTAAGTACAATCGCAATAATTCCCACTGGAATATTAACAAAGAAAACCGCAGGCCAACCAAAAAAATGTGTGAGTATTCCTCCTAAAATCGGACCCGACGCCGCAGCGATGCCGCCGGTGCTTGACCAAATGCCAATAGCCTGAGTTCGTGCTTTTTTATTGGTATAAGCAGCATTAATCAACGCTAAGGACGTAGGCACAATCAACGCCGCTGATAATCCTTGCAGTAAGCGAAAGATGGTCAACATTAAAAAATTAGTAGCCATACCACAAGCCAATGAGGTAAGAATAAAAAAAGCCAGGCCCCAAATATAAGCGGCCTTAGCCCCGATGCGATCAGCAAAATGTCCCGCAGATAATAACAAACAAGCAAAAGTTAAGGTGTAACCATCAACAACCCACTGCAAGCCACGAATACCTCCGCCAAAAGCTTGTGCCATTGTAGGCAGCGCCAAGTTAATGATCATCACATCCATCACCACCATGAAAAAACCGAGACATAATGCGGTCAGCGCTAAATATTGCGCCTTAGAGTTTTGCATAAGCAGCCTGGTTTGATGCATGGAATTTTTGATTATATACCAAACGCAATTCAAGATGCGAGGTATAGAAAAATAACGTAAAAATTTCACTGTTTGTTCCCGTAGCAGAAAGGCGATGCTGTAGGGGCGTAGCTTGCTACGCCCGGTAACTGTAGGACTTTGAAACTCATAGGCAATGATGATTTTTTTATTAAGCAGACCTTACTTCTTCATGTTAATGTCTTTGCCGTGCCGGGCGTAGCAAGCTACACTACTGTCCGGAGAAAATGGTAAGACGTTCTCCCCATCCTTTGTATATGATGTTGTTGAATAACGATGGA
>JAGVKT010000017.1 GCA_020050355.1 Gammaproteobacteria bacterium
TACGCCCCTACAGCATGGCCTTTCTGCTACGGAACAAACAGTGAAATTTTTACGTTATTTTTTCTATACCTTCGCATCTTGAGCTGCGTTTGGTATATATTTATATTAACGCTCCCTTTCGCTGCTCATGCATTAGTAACCATGCTTTATTGTCCAAACCACCCCCAAAACCTGTTAATTGACCATTACTACCAATGACGCGATGACAAGGAATAACAATAGAAATAGGGTTTTGGCCATTAGCCATTCCTACTGCACGGGCTTTATTTTTATCCCCTATTCGTTTAGCTTGCTCGCCATAGGAAATCGTTTGACCATAGGGAATATCACATAATGCCTGCCATACCTTCATCTGAAACCTCGTGCCTAAAGGCATGAGTGGCAAATCAAAACTTGTTCGGGCGCCAAAAAAGTATTCGTATAATTGACGTTTAGTCTCTATAATCACAGAGCAATTTTGAGAACGAGGAATATGTATAACGCTTTCATGCCCCCAAAATATAGCATACAACCATTCTTCTGAGGCGATAATTTTTAAGCCTCCTACAGGCGTTGACATTTCATCAAACACAACTGCGTTAGGAAAATATTTACTACTCCTCAATTTTGCTTTTCTCCAAATTGATAGCCAAAAGTAAAATAGCACCATATGCCCGCCAAGGTGTCCACTTTTGTGGATCAAGATGCAAATGCTTTACACGTTTTTGCAATTCTAGGTCCGTTGCCGGAAAGGCATTAGGATTTTTAAGAGCCCGCATTGCAATATATTCAACAGTCCAGGGACCAATCCCTTTAATAGCTAAAAGCTTCTGACAAGTTTCCTCAAAATCTGCAGTACCATCAAGAACCAAACAGCCATCAATAATTTCACGCGCAAGAATTTTTAATGTCTCAACTCGAGCAACAGGCAAGCCTACTTTAGATAAATCAGCTGCTAAAATATTTTCAGGTGTTGGAAAAAATCGGCTAAGTTTTAATGTAGAATCAAACTCCTGCTTCTCACCACAAGTTGCAACAATTTTACATAAAATCGCATGAGCTGCTTTTACACTAATTCGTTGCCCCACCACAGCACGAACGGCAAGCTCAAACCCATCCCAACAACCAACAACCCTAAGTCCGGAATATTGCAATAAAAAAGGTCGCAAAATTTCATCTTCTCGTAATGTTGCTTCAATGATCATCGGATCAGCATCTAAATCAAAAATATTTTTAATCCTGGCCACAAATTCTAATATGTTTAAGTTCTTACTTAATTTCATTTCAACATTTATTTTACGATGAGAAGCATGCGTAACCCTAAACCAACCACGAACCTCTCCAAACGTAAACAGCCGCTGATAAGAATCATCTTCAACCAGCTCAATGCTAGGAATAGAACGTTGCTGTAAAAAATAAATGACATTTTTCCAAGCATAAGGTGGACGATAACTTAACTGAAAACGCAAAGTACCTTCTAAACTGGGAGACTTTCTAAAAGCACTCGGTGTTTTTAAAAAACGCAATTTAAAGGCATCATTAAAGCGACGCAAGGACTGAAATCCAGAACTAAAAGCAATATCAGTAATGGATAATGAAGACTCATCTAACAAATTGCGAGCAAGACCAAGTTTTTTTGACATCAAAATCGCTTGAGGGCTTGCCCCCACTTGCTGCTGAAACAATTCTCGCAACCAACGCTCCCCAATACCCAAGATTAAAGCCAAATCTTTAACTGATAGCTCTTCCAGCACCGAATTATCCATAACACGCAAAGCTCGCTGAACTATGGCAGAGGTACCAAGCCAAGCAGCAGAGCCAGGCGCAGTTTCAGGACGACAACGTAAGCAAGGGCGAAACCCGGCTGCCTCAGCCTGAGCTGCATGAAGAAAAAATTCTAAATTTTTTAATTGCGCCTTCCTCGCAGGGCAAATAGGCCGACAGTAAATCATTGTAGTTCTGACCGCCACAAAAAATTTGCCATCAAATCTTGCATCCCGCGCTAAATGGGCACGATAGAATTCTTTTTTATTATAGTTCATTTTCATAGTAGGCCAATAGTAGCATACCTATATCAATAAACTAGCCAAAATCGGAAGTAGATTTTATTTTAAATAACAAAGCTTGGAGCCTTAAACCAAAGCCGTATGGAAAGATTTAGTTATAAGGCATTCAAAGAAAAAGATGAAAAAGACATTGTTAAATCAACCCCGCCAGGTTTTGATAAAAACTACCCTAGACTAACCTTAACAGACAATTAGAAAATGACCTAATTCTTCCAAATTTTCTTTATAGTAGCCATCGGTAAAAATAACTTACTCTCATTATCAACAAATTGAATAAATCCATAGTGCTTATAAAAAAGAACTGCATCGATATTTTTCGCATCAACAATCATTGCCATTGATGCAATATCAGCACTTAACTGCAAGCTGCGCTTCATCGCATCAACTAAAAGCAATTCGCCTAATTTTTTCCCTCTATGTTGTTTACTTACAGCCAAACGTCCCAACAAAGTTGCTGGCAATAACGGATACTTAGGAAGCTTTTTTATCATATCCGCGGGAAGGTTATTAATTTTTATACTCGTTGCAGCTAAAGTATAATAACCAATAACCTCATTATCACCATCTTCAGTTAAAGCAAAAGTAGCGGCAATATGACGCTTTATATCCTGGCTAGCATTTTGCTGCAGATAACGATCTAGCGCCTCAATTCCACATTTAAATGAAATCTTAATATGATTAGATGCTAAAACTTTAATAACATAGGTCATGAATTACTTAACGAATTTTTTATGACGCTTAACAGCATTTAATAAATTTTTATTTGGCGAAGGTACTTTAAGTAAAGCATGAACAAATTTTTTTTGATCATGAACTGATAAATTTATATTGTGATGCTCAGAAATAACTTGTTTCGATGCATCCATAAGAATAGATACCATAAAATCTGTTAATGATCGCCCTAATAAATTTGCCGCATGTTGAAACATATCTTTTTGCTCTACGCTAACACGAGCTTCAAGACGCTCTACTTTAGTCCTAGGCACTCTAATTGCAACATGATCATGATGATTTGAAATACTCATAAGACCCTCCATTCAGGTACATGCTTAATTATACGGCAAAATGCCGTACAGCTCAAGAACTTATCTGGTCAACTTATCTGGTCAATTATTAAATAATATGAATATTTATAATGTTATCGAAGATATATCGTGTAGAGTTGCAGTTAGTTAAGGATGCAAAGAGAGCGATTGCTGAATATATGGTGTTTTACAATAAGCTGCGGATGCATCAATCCTTAGATTATCAGATGCCGGAAGCTGTTTATTTAGCGGGCCGGACCAAAACCTGTGGATATGTGCATAACTCTAACGAGTTCTACACATACCCACAGGCTCAACAAGATATATCTTTTTTAAACAAACAATCGGAGAATTCTATCTCATACTGACAGAATATTGGTATTGACAAGGGGGACCACTATACATCTGCAAGTTTATATCTCTGGCCTTGGCCTCGGCGAGGATCTTTTATTTGTTTTAGATAACTCAATAGCATGATCTTCTCTCCATTTGTTTCTACA
>JAGVKT010000107.1 GCA_020050355.1 Gammaproteobacteria bacterium
CATGCGATTTTGAGACTGGATCCTGTGCTAAATCGCTTCGCGATTTCCACAGAGCTTGTCCTGTGATCGCCAAAGGCGATGCACAGGAATGACCTCGAGGGGAGAGTGGCCTTTGTGAATGAAGTCTGCAATAGACCCGGCTATTCCTCACCTCAGAAGCTTTATTAAACAACAAAACTATTTGTTAAAACCCAATCTTTTGAAGTAAGATGGGTATACTCCTCATAATAAAAATTAGAGCGCTAGCATGTTTGAAGTATTAAAAGCTTGGTTTTTTAAATACTTTGGTGAGGCTGATGCCGCGATTTTACTTATCGCGCTCGCAGTGGGTGCGATCGTCATTTGGCTCTTTGGCAGGATTCTTGCACCTTTGTTTGCGGGCATTGTTATTGCTTATTTGCTTGAAGGGCTGATTACACCGCTGCAAAAATATCTGAAGTTTCCTCGTTGGCTTGCAGTCACCACTATTTTTACTTTGTTTATTGGTTTATTGATTATGGCGATTATTAGTTTAATTCCTACTTTTGCGCATCAATTGACGCAATTTGTTAATCAAGTGCCTACAGTTACTAATCAGCTTTATACTTTCTTTGATAACTTGTCTGAGCGTTATCCTCATATTATTTCTAATAATTTTCTACAACATCTCTCGAGCACTGAAAATATGCAAATTGATACCTTGAATAATTTTGGTAATAGCGTAATCACACATTCTCTTGCGTCATTATCAACGATTATGACTGGTGTGGTTTATTTGTTTTTGGTTCCTTTGCTCACTTTTTTTATCCTTAAAGATAAAGATATGTTATTGGCCGGTGCCACCGAATATATGCCGGAGCATCGTGGATTGATTCTTGAAGTTTGGTATGAAATGCGCACGCTTTTAGGGCGTTATGTTCGGGGTAAAGTTTTGGAAATTATCATCGTGACTTTAGCGACTTGGGGCGTGTTTGCGGTCTTTAAATTAAACTATGCTTTTTTATTGGCTTTTCTAACCGGCATTTCAGCCATCTTGCCTTATATTGGTATTTTGGTTGTCTCTGTGCCCGTTGTAATCGTTGCTTTGCTGCAATTTGGTCTCAGCCCCGACTGCGTTTATTTGTTATTAGCTTATGCCGTAATTCAAATTTTAGATGGCAATTTATTAGTCCCGCTATTATTTTCTGAAGCGATGAATTTAAATGCGGTGGTGATCATTACTGCTGTGTTATTCTTTGGCGGCTTATGGGGCTTTTGGGGATTGTTTTTTGCTATTCCCTTAGCCACTTTATTAAAAGCGGTAGTCAAAGCCTGGGTCCGCCATGCCAATCGCCATAATCGCACTGTAGAGCATTTGCACATTGCTTGATGGGTTTAAAGCTTAGCGTCGTTTATTGACGAAGATAGCCTAAAATTTAAACGGCCATACCAGTCCAGTTTTAAATAACTGCAAATAGAAAAGAACAATTGAGCATTATCCTTATCATGGTACTACAATAAGCTTTTTTCTACCGACCAGGATGCAAAGCAATATCAGGAGCAGGCCTACCACCAACTTGAAAAGGTCTGGCTGGTAACCCAGCTCCTGCCCCAGCAGCAGGCATAGCTCCCGCACCGACAGGTGCTCCTTCAACTTCTTCTCTATATCTCGCATAAAGTCGATTAACTGCGTCTACCTGTGTAGCACACCAACGTACAATAGATTGTTCAGCTGCTCTAATAAAAGCCTCTCTGCCTTCAATAACGCTCTTCTCTTCAGGGTGTGGTGGCCTTAAGGCTAATAAGCCAACTCTTTCTGCATCATGCGCATTTGGTACATCATTAGGAGGATGATATCTTGATAGAATCAAATTTTCTGCAGCTTCTCTGGCGATGAATTCGCCTGTGTAATAGCCTGCAGCACTCGATGCACCTATACTAATAAGACTTATGGCACTTACAAGAGCAAGGACAGCCCCCCCTATGATTGGCCCCCCAAAAAATGAAAAGCCTGAAAGTGCAGTCGCACTGGCAGCAGCAGGTCCAGTACGAGCCATGTATATTTTTGATAAAGCTCTAGCACCTGCTAAAACTGTGGTTGCATCAAAAACTGTTTCTCTCCTTGCATTATAGAAACCAGGTAAAACTCCTGGAGCCTCAAGAGGCCCCCACAATTTTTGCAAAATCGTGGTAATAATAGCTTTATTAGCAAAGAGCCAGCCTCGATCATAAGTAGCGTGAGGATATGGGCTTTCAAGCGCGGCTTTTAAAACAGTAAGAAAAGCTCTTTTAGTTTCATTATCATAGACTCTTGTTCTGCTTGCCTCATTAAAGAATGCAATTACACCTCTTAAGCGTTCATCGTCTCCTGCATACTCAAATTCTGGGATTGGATCTACGATTACGATAGTCCCTAATGCTCCTCCTGCTGTAAGTTGATAATTTGTTTCGGCCGAAGCGTAGATGGTGATGGGTCTCTCCGCAACAGCACCTCCTAGAACTTCTACTTGTCCTGCTCTTAGGACTGTATTTAATTCGCTAACAGTCATAGCAGGCAAAACTCGCTCTCGATTTCTGCTGTCAAAGAGCACGGGGGCATGAGCAGTGCCAGGAAAAGTGACTTGTAAGCCCATACCTTCAATTAACTCAGACGTGCTTAAGGTTACAGTGCTGGGTACTGAAGCGCTAAAAGCATTGTCTCTCATCAGGGATACAGTAACTCCTTGTACCAATCTCAGATTATATGCGGTACCTGTAAAACTCAGGGTTGGAACAGGACCAACGTTGATAATCCCAATCATGCCTTCTGCTGGAAATCTGAAACTTTCCCCTCTTGCCGAAATATCGATGCGCACAGCTGTACTAGGAGCAGCACCTCCTCTTAAAACTTTTATTTGACCGGCTCTTAATGCTCTATTTAATTCACCGATGGTCATGGCAGACAAACTGTATATCGGGCTGGCTCTGGTAAATAATATGGGATCACGATCAGGCAGGGTGACCTGTAATCGCATGCCCTCGGTTAATCCTGATAGACTTAGGGTGGCAACTGCAGTGCCCGGATTCATCACTGACATGATAAAACCCGCATCTCTCTGTATTAATGATATAGCAGCCTCTTGCATCAAAGTGGCATTATATGCAGAACCCGTAAAAGTTAAGACTGGAACGGGCCCAACATTGATTGTCCTCAACGTCCCTTCGGCTGAAATTTCAAAATCGCTATCGATTGCGGAAATACTGAGCGTGATATGCGTACTTGCATCAGAACCTCCTCTCAAAACTTGTACTCGCCCTGCTCTTAAAGCTGTATTTAATTCACCGATGGTCATGGCAGACAAACTGTATATTGGGCTGGCTCTGGTAAATAATATGGGATCACGATCAGGCAGGGTGACCTGTAATCCCATGCCCTCGGTTAATCCTGATAGACTTAAAGTGGCAACTGCAGTATTGGTTGGTGAGGTGCTACTAAAACCTCTACTACCTGCTGCCATTAGATGCCTAGAATCCCCATGTGCCAATTGTTCTAAGTTGACATGATAAGGATTACCTGTAAAGTTAAACCCGGGAGGCGGAGTTGATCTTCTATAGGCTGCTTGGGCCCTCACGTCTACAACCAGTGCGTCTAAAATCCCAGTAATTTCGGCATATAAGCTTTTAAGCCAATCTCGTCCATTGAGCTCAAAGTGTAGTTCAACCGCTTCTAAGCTTCCATCAGCAGGTGGTGGTGATGCTTGAAATAAAAATGCACCATCACGTCGCCTGAAATAGAGGGCTTTTCCATCGTTTTCCGAAGCACTTGACGTCAAAATAAAAGCTCCTCCAACTGGACGGATTCTTAGATGCCAATAATAGTGGTTGCTAACAACACGGGTCGGGAAAATGTCACCCAATTGATATCTTCTTCTGCCTGCTAATATTTCAGGTAATGTCACCTTACCCTTGATTTCAAAATTTCGAAGCTCAGGGGCATCAACACCTGAACAGGAATGCAAAAAGCCTTTTATATCCCCGATAAATTCTACACAGATTATATCCCCCGAATCTACATTCAGTCTCTCGACTCTCCTAGCTCCAGCCCCCGCTAGATCAACGCTATTGCTCTTGAGATGCAATGAAGCATAATAATTTCCTTTGCTAGGTACTAAAGTTAAAGGTGCATATCTTCTTGCAGATCTAGCACTGCTCACTCCAATATAGCTTTCAGCATTTCTAAGATCATATTGCCTTTTTGTTGACAGCACTCTGTCTTGTTCACCACACATTCTTTTTAGCTCGTCATAGTAAGCAAAGACCTCATCACGTAAACTCGCTAGAGCATCACCACTCATTTCGCCGCCTAAAAACCCCGTCAGCCTTGCATTACGTGCTTCAAAAAAATATTTTAATCTCACCCATTTGGCTGATAGACTTCCGTAAGCATTGAAGTAACCCTGTATTAATTCTAATGCTGTTTTACAAATTTTCTTTATCTCATGAGCTTCTTCAGTTAATTCATCGGATACCCTGGGACTGTTGTAGCTTACGTAGCGTCCTATAGTGGAGCCGACCGCCTCCGGGCTTACTCTACTGAGCGTGGTTAATAAACTGGTGATATGTGTCATAATAGTACCCAAAGCAATATTATTGGACACTAGACTTCCTGGTGAACCCATATTTTGACTAAAGCATTCAGCTTTAAGTATGGTTGCTTTTTTATTTAATTCGTTTTTTAATCCAGCTGTTACAGTAACAGCACTTTCTGGATCTGTAGCAGTTACTCTGAGCGCTGTTAGATCTAGCTGATCTTTTGTTGTTCCACTAAGGATATAACAAAAGCCTGCTTCTTTAATTTTTTCTGCCAGATAGTGAGTGCCATGAGTTCTCCTGCTCGGGAGCAGAGGAGCCGCACCTGAGGGGCGCATCGCAATACCCCATAAACGGCGTTTCGCTGTTACAATGACATGTACTTGCTCTTCCCTGCTACTATGACTATGACTGGCTGTAGCTTCGGCAATCTTTGCAGGGAATTTGACCGACACATCTGCCAATACTTCATGGAGCCTTTCATGTGCAACAATCTTTATATCCAAGCTAAAGTTATCTACTATATTACTTGTCTCTGCAACCTCAATTAAAGCAAAAGAAGGTGTTAAATGTGAGCCTGTAGTAGCATCAACAGCGAGTGGAACAGCCCCATCAATAGTCCGTACAAACTCATTTATGCTACCTCTTCGCCATGTAGCTGCTCCTGCTCCTGCTCCTGCTCCTGCTCCTGCTCCTGCTCCTGCTCCTGCTCCTGCTCCTGCTGCCATGATGCCCCTCCACGAATAGAATTAAAGAAAAATATTATCGGCTTCAACTGAATGATATTAACATAAGAAAATTTTTTTTCCTTTACAAATATTCTTTAGCTAATAGTTCAAAATTTTGAACTACCTCCAGAGTTAATCACAAGCAAGTTTACCTCTGCCAAAATAATCTGGAACAGCTTGAACAAAGATAATTATTAAATTGTGCAGAAAAAATATTTTATTTTCCCGCAACTTTTTAAAAGCAAGGTCGTGAATATCGCTTATTTGAAATGCCAGCTAAATAATGGTCATTACAACAACTGCATTTCAAAATGCTAGCATTATTTCTTTTACAATTTGATCAGCTACTATTGCTTTGTTATTTTTTGCTAATGGCTTTATTTGTTGTGCTGTCAGGATAAACCCTTCCAGTTCTTCAGCACCAAAACCTAGGTTTGGCCCTACTTGATTGGCAATGATCATATCGAGTTTTTTAGCTTTTAATTTCTTTTTTGCATTTTCAATTATATTTTCAGTTTCAGCAGCAAATCCAATTAATAGCGGCCTGTGCTTGTGGGTGCTTATTTTTTTAAGAATATCGTCATTTTTTGTTAGCTCAAGTGTTAAATTTTTTTTGTCTTTTTTTATTTTTTGTAATTGATATTTTTTTGGTCTAAAATCACCTACGGCCGCACAAGCAATCATAATATCAACCATAGCGACGTGCTCTAAGACTTGTGCCTGCATTTCCTCTGCTGAACGCACTGCAATAAATTTACAAAATTGTGGTGGCTTTAAAGCACTTGGCCCTGAGATCAATATTACTTGGGCACCTTGATAATAAAAGCTTGCAGCAAGCGCATAACCCATTTTTCCTGAACTATAATTTGTTAGATATCTTACGGGATCTAAAGCTTCTTGGGTTGGGCCTGCAGTAATGAGTACTTTTTTGTTTTTTAATAATCCTTGCTGAAAATATTTGGGGAGCATGTTAATAATTTCTTCTGCCTCAACCATACGCCCCAAACCGACATCACCGCAGGCTTGCAAACCTATATCTGGCCCAATTATATCAACACCTCTTGCAGATAATTTCTGAATATTTTCTTGCACTGCTGAATGCGCCCACATCACTTGATTCATCGCTGGTGCAAGTACCACTTTTGCTGTACTCGCGAGCAAAATTGTCGTTGCTATATCCTCAGCATAACCCTGGGCGTATTTTGCAATGATATTTGCGCTGGCTGGGGCAATCAAAATTAGCTCAGGCCATTTTGCTAAGCGAATATGTGCTAAAGGATCGGTAAATAAATCATTGATGACCGAATTTTGGCTTAAGGTTGCAAATGACAATGGGGTAACAAATTCTTGCGCGTGCTTGGTCAACACTACTTTTATTTCCGCGCCCCATTTTTTGAGTAGAGAAACTAAAGTTAAAGTTTTATAAGCAGCGATAGAACCACTGACGATAATTAAGATACGTCGATCTTGAAAATAATGTTGCATACAGGTACCTGTCCTTAAGAGATCAAGTCCTAAAAATTAATTATACCAACTTTTGTAATGAGCTCCGTAACGCTTGCAGCACTTCTGGGACTTTGGCTATATTACCTGCTCCTGCTTGGGCAAGCTCAGGACGCCCGCCACCCTTGCCTCCTAAAGGCGTTACTAATTGCTGAATGAGTTCATTGGCTTTAATTTTGCTTGTAAGATCTTTGGTCACCCCTACAATAAACTGCACTTTATCATCCGTAGTGAGCGCTAAAATAATCACTGCGCTGGTTAATTGCTCTTTTAAAACATTCACTAAAGGCATAAGCACGCTGGGCTCAAGATCTTTGAGTTCGCTGATGAGCACTTTAGCAGCTCCTAGAGTTTCTGCTTTAGGTAATAATGTAGATGGAAGCGTGGTTAACACCCATTGTGTTTTTAGTTCAGCTAAAGCTTTTTCAAGGCGTTTTACCTGTTCGCGTAATTCGCTGGCTTCAGTGCTTTTTTGGGTGAGCTCTTGTTCTAAATAATTTTTCGCGCTCATTGAAGTAAGTGCTTCAATACGCCGCACACCTGAGGCAATGCCGGATTCTGAAGTGATTTTAAATAAACCAATATCACCAGTATGACCTACGTGCGTTCCACCACATAACTCAACTGAATGCTCCCCCATTTTCAGCACACGTACGCGCTCTCCGTATTTTTCACCAAAGAGTGCCATCGCCCCTATTTTTTTGGCTTCTTCAGGGTGGGTGATGATCGTGTCGACCTTTACGTCTAATGCAATTGCCTGATTCACCCACTGCTCGACTTTTTGTTTTTGCTCAGGCGATAAAGGCTGTGGATGAGAGAAGTCAAAACGCAAACTGTGCGGCGCGACCCAAGAGCCTTTTTGCTCTACATGCGTTCCTAGGATTGCTCGTAATGCTGCGTGCAGCAAGTGTGTTGCTGAGTGATTGCGAGCAGTATTCATGCGTTTTAATGGATCAACTTCACTCACTACTTTTGTGCCTAAGTTAAATTGGCCTTTTACCACTTCACCACGATGGATAATTGCTTCATTCTGTTTTTGGGTATCTATCACTTTAAATTCAGCATTGTGGCTTTTTAGAACTCCTTGATCCCCAACTTGTCCGCCGCCTTCAGGATAAAAAGGTGTATGCGTTAATACGATATCGCCTTGCATGCCGATAGTTAAGCTATCAACTTCTTGGCCATTATGCACCAAGGTAATAATTTCTGCGGTTTCGCTTAAACGATCATATCCTAAAAATTCACTTTTACTCTCGAGCTTCAATATGTTGCCATGATCCACTTTAAATTTACTATGCGAACGCCCGCGCTCACGTTGTTCATTCATACATACTTCAAAGCCCGCCTCATCTAATGATAATTGATGTTCACGTGCCATATCGGCAGTTAAATCCATAGGAAAACCGTAAGTGTCATAAAGCTTAAATACTACTGCTCCAGGAATTACTGAATCTTTGAGTCCGGCAATCGCTTCTTCAAATAACCCCATGCCCTGACTTAATGTTTTGGCAAACTGCTCTTCTTCCTGCTTTAAAGTCGCCATAATTTTTTCTTGATTGGCAAGCAATTCTGGATATGCTGTAGCCATTTCATCAATGACTGGCTGCACTAAAAGATAAAAAAAAGCTTTGGTTGTTCCTAATTTATAACCATGACGAATGGCCCGGCGAATAATGCGCCGTAGCACATACCCACGGCCTTCATTACCTGGCATTACACCATCACTAATTAAAAAAGTTGCGGCGCGAATATGATCCGCAATCACCCGCAATGAACGTGATTGTAAATCTTTACAATGTAATACTTTGGCAATTTTTTGAATCAGATTTTTGAAAAGATCAATATCATAATTATCATGCACACCCTGTAACACTGCAGCTAAGCGCTCTAGACCCGAGCCTGTATCTACTGAAGGCTTGGGCAGAGGCGTTAACTTACCTGCGGCATCGCGATTATATTGCATAAAAACTAAATTCCAAATTTCTACGTAGCGATCTTTGTCGCTATCAGGCGTCCCCGGCGGGCCACCAGGAATTTCTGGACCATGATCATAAAAAATTTCTGTACATGGACCACAAGGGCCTGTATCGCCCATGCTCCAAAAATTATCTTTGGCACCAATGCGAGAAATGCGCTGTGGGTTTACACCAATATCATTAACCCAAATATCCTCAGCTTCTTTGTCTTCATCAAATACTGTAATCCATAATCGTTCTGAAGGAATTTTAAAAACTTGTGTTAATAATTCCCAAGCAAGGCGGATTGCTTCTTTTTTAAAATAAGCACCAAAACTAAAATTGCCGAGCATTTCAAAAAAAGTATGATGGCGCGCGGTAAAACCGACATTTTCTAAATCATTGTGCTTACCGCCTGCGCGTACGCATTTCTGAATGCTGCAAGCGCGCTCATAAGGCCGCTGTTCCTCACCTAAAAATACATCTTTAAACTGCACCATACCTGCATTGGTAAAAAGCAGTGTTGCATCATTTTGTGGCACTAAAGAGCTTGAAGGTACTGGCGTATGGCCACGCTTACTAAAAAATTCGATAAAAGCTTCTCTGATCTTTTGGGTTTTCATATGATACTTAATAATTTAACTTTATGATTTAGGGCTTGAGCTTACAGGCAAGCTTACTGTGGGAGGGATAAAAGCTTGTTGTTTTGTTGCATTCGTCCCTACGACCGGTGGTGGTAAAGTTAATTCATTGGCAGCTTTTGCTGTTTGATTTTGAAAATAAGTGAGCGATACGCTGGTCACAAAAAATAATGCTACCAAAATTGCTGTTAATTTAAATAAAAATGACGCTGGGCCACGACTACCAAAAATAGTATTAGATGAGCCTGAACCAAAAGCTGCACCTACATCAGCACCTTTACCTTGCTGCAATAAAACCAGAGCGATAATGCTGGTACAAATTAACATATGAATTAACAACATGAGTGATAACACGATAGCGCTCCTTAATTATTCTGCCTTCACGAGTTCATGGGCAATTTCACAAATTTTAATAAATTCATTAGCAACGATAGAAGCCCCGCCCACTAAGGCTCCGGCGACTTCGGGTAAAGTTAAAATATTTTTAGCGTTTTTAGCTTTTACGCTACCGCCATACAAAACAGGGATATTTTGTCCATGCTTAGGTAAAAGTTTTTCTAGGGTTTTTCGAATAAAACTGTGAGCTTCCTCAATTTGCGCTTCGGTAGCACTCACATTCGTACCAATGGCCCAAACCGGCTCATAAGCAATACATAAAGGTACAGCGTTTTTGCCTAGTAATTTTGGTACATTTTCTAAAGCGGTTTCAAGCTGCGTTTCTAATACCTTTTTAGTTTTATGAGTGGCGCGCTCAGCACTGGTTTCCCCTACACATAAAATTGGAATTAATTTAGCTTGTAATGCTTGTTGCAACTTTTCTGCGATCGCCTCATCCGTGTCATGATGATATTGTCGGCACTCGGAATGACCGATAATGACATAGCGACAGCCCATTTCTTTTAACATTGATGCGGCTATTTCTCCGGTATAGGCGCCATCCTGGTGCTGGCTGACATCTTGCGCGCCTAAACTCATCAATTGGGAATGCTTTAATTTATTATGTACATACATTAAATGCACAAAGGTAGGACATACGACCACGGTCACATCTAAGGCAAACAAGGCTTGACGTACCTGACTTAAGAGCTTTTCGATAGCTTCTAGGTCACCGTGCATTTTCCAATTACCGACAATCATTTTTCGCATGCTTTTACATCCTCATTTACAATATCTAAAAAATACGCTAAATTATGCGGAGTTCATTTAAAACTGGAGCATCATATCATGAGAAAGCTGATTATTGCTACTGTCGCGGCAACTACCTTAGCAACAGGAACAAATACTTTCGCTGACACAAAAGTAAATCCGTGCGCGGCTGCTAAACCCTTACAAATAGCAAGCGCGGCTACTCCATGCGTCGCTAGCAGTGTGCCTTGTGCTGCTAGTCCTTGCAACCCATGTAATCCTTGCGCTGCAGCCATGGGCTGTAATCCTTGTGGCCCGAATGCCCCCATGCCTTGTAGTCCATGCAATCCCTGCGCAGCAAGCAATCCTTGCGCTGCTCAAGGTTGCAACCCCTGCAATCCTAATTAATAATAATGCCTGAACCAATTCAAGAGGTCGAATCCGGCCTCTTTTCTAATGTTCCTGATTGGCTACAAATTCAAGAATGTTATCGCGTTTTAAAAAGAGCCAAATCCAATATCGTTTGGGAAATCTTGCGACAATCTCCTCCTTTTGTGCAATGGGATCATTACCCTAAAGGTGATGTTTTTGATAACGACTCCCACGCACAGTATTATTATCACGCCCATCCGACCATCGTGCACCAGAATAATCGCGAGGAGAATGGCCACTTTCATTTATTTATACGGCGCAAAGGCATTCCTGCCGAATTAGCTCCTAAAATTATTGATAAAGCTGGCCGTGCTGCTGATAGTAAAGAAGATGACGTTTGCCATTTAATTGCCATTTCAATGGATAAACACGGCTATCCTCGAGAACTTTTCACTACGAATCGCTGGGTTACCGGTGAGACTTGGTATGATGCGCATAGCGTGATTCAGTTGTTAGATTATTTTAATATTGATCATACCTACCCCTCTTGGCCTGTCAATTTATGGATTTCTAGCATGGTGCGAGTTTATAAGCAAAAAATCATTGATTTACTCTTGGCCCGTGATCAAGTGCTTGAACGCTGGCAGAGCCTGCATCCCCAAGTGAATGCTTATGAAGATCGCAATTTAGAAGTTACTTCTGTTCTTACTTTGCCAGCGCATCATTGCGCTTAGGCGTTAAAATTCTGCTGTTTTGAAGCAATAATATGCTTATTGTATATCCTTAAATATTCCGCTTGTATTCTAGATATTTTGCTATACAATAGCTATCAATTAAATTATTTTTTCAAGCTATTATGAAAGATTATTTACATCTTTCTTCAGCGCATGAACATAAAGACCACGCGCATCAGCACCATGCACATCAACACACGCATGGGCACGTCGCCCTAGGCCAGACCTTAAGCTGGGCTTTTGTTTTTGCGATTTTTGCCAATTCAGTCTTGACCTTGCTCCAGGTTATTTATGCTTATTTAGCGCACTCGACGAGCTTACTGGCTGATGCCGGGCATAACCTTAGTGATGTTTTAGCGCTTATCTTTTCTTTCTTAGCCACGATATTGGCAAAGAAAAATGCAAATCAACGTTACAGTTACGGCTACAAAAAGAGCACCATTTTAGCTACCCTAATTAATGCGACCCTGCTAGTAGTTGCGTGTACGGTGATTTTGATGGAGGCTATTGATCACCTGCTTTATCATCCTGTAGTTCATGCAGGCATGGTGATGGCTATTGCTGCCATAGGCGTAGCGATCAACGGATTTAGTGCTTTATTACTTCATAAAAATAGCCACGATGATCTTAATATTAAAAGTGCTTTTTTGCATTTGTGGTATGACGCCATTATTTCTTTAGGGGTGGTGTTCACAGGAGCCTTGATTTATTTCACCCACTTTAATGTATTAGATCCCATCGTTGGTATTTTATTAACCCTATTCATTTTAAAAAATAGCTGGAAACTTTTTAGAGAAACCTTAAATTTATCTTTAGATGGCGTTCCTAAAATGATCGATTTTACGGATGTCACCCAATTCCTGGAGCAAATTCCTGGCGTTAAGCGTGTCCATGATTTACATATTTGGGCTCTAAGTACCAGCTCTAATGCTCTTACGGTGCATCTCGTACGCCCGCAAGGATTATTAACTTCTGAGCAGCGCCAAACTTTGAGCCAGGAATTAAAAAAACATTTTCATATCGATCACACTACAATCCAGGTGGAAACGCATGAGGAGACAGACTGTGAGCACGCGCAAAACTGCTAAACGCCTCGGCTTCCTGGCAACAGGCTCGGAAATTACTGGAGGTGAGATCGTTAACAGTAATAGTAAAGAAATGGCACAACAGGCTTTAGATTATGGGATTCATCTAGGCGAACATACTGTTTGTGATGACGCCTGTGAAAATATTGAAGCCAGCTTAACCTTTATGCTCAAACGTCATGATGCTATTATTATTACTGGCGGCCTCGGACCTACGCGTGATGATTGCACTCGCGATGTTGTCGCACAACTTGCTGGGCAAAAATTAATATTTAATGAGGTTATTTGGAATAAGATTGTTGAACGTCTAACACAACGTAATCTTGCTATTATTCCTGCAAATAATAAACAGCAAGCGTATTTTCCAGAAAAAGCTACCATTTTACCTAATCCTAATGGCACTGCTGCAGGCTGCTATCTTACTATTGATAAAACTTTAGTATTTTTGCTTCCTGGGCCACCCCGCGAATGTATACCTATGTTTCAAAATGATGTGTTGCCTTTATTATTAAAACAAAGTTTTGCCACTACTGAACGCTTGTTTCGTTGGCGCTTAATGGGTATCTCTGAATCTGTAGCTGCTGATTTACTTGAAGCACTTACTCAAGCACATCAACTTGAATTTGCTTATCGTGCACATTATCCTTTTCTTGATGTTAAGCTTTTTATTGACCCCCATACCAAGCAACACACAAAAATTTTATTGGCGGTCGAGACTTTGTTGCGACCTTACTTTGTAACGCATTTAAACCAAGAGATGAGTAAGCAATTACAAGAACATTTAGCACAAGTCCCTTTAAAAATTCATCTGGATGATCAAGCGACCAAAGGGGCCTTGCTTCAAGCCCTGCTTACTCCTAAAACCGCTGCTTGCTTTAGTCATAAACATACCAAAACTGATCTAGAAGTTTATGTTTCTGGCCTTGATGATTATTGGAATAACAAATCGACCAGTACCACCTTAGCGTTAAAATTAGAAATACGCCATGGTAAGAAAACTCAGCACTTCGAAAGCACCGTGTTGATGCGCGGCTCAGAAACGATTGCCTATGCGATAGAATTTGTTTCTTGGAAGATTCTTAAATTTATTTGATATATACCAAACGCAGTTCAAGATGCGAGGATTTTACTTGGCGTTAAGTTTTCACTGTTTGCTCCCGTAGCGTAAAGGCCATGCCGTAGGGGCGTAGCTCGCTACACTACTGTCCGGAGAAAATAGCACAAAGTGACAGGTGCTAAGCACATTAATGCGCTCCGCGCCACCTTCTAGGGGCGCCCCGTAAGTGTCATCC
>JAGVKT010000113.1 GCA_020050355.1 Gammaproteobacteria bacterium
CCATCGTTATTCAACAACATCATATACAAAGGAAGGGGAGAATGTCTTACCATTTTCTCCGGACAGTAGTGTAGCAAGACTACGCCCCTACAGCATGGCTTTCGATTTTGGGACAAACA
Source organism: Gammaproteobacteria bacterium (assembly GCA_020050355.1). Lineage (GTDB taxonomy): Bacteria > Pseudomonadota > Gammaproteobacteria > Francisellales > CACEW01 > CAIQBE01. The sequence continues at coordinate 120 of JAGVKT010000113.1, forward strand.
GTGAAATTTTTACGTCAATTTTTTGTAGCGGTTTAAGACACTACCGTGTTTCGAATATTTTTCAATCTTGTCAAAAAAACATCTAAAAACGCTTGCGGCAATACGGCACCAATTTCTAAAGCATACGCCTGAGATAACCCCAAATGCTCACATTTAACTGCATCTTTTTGTGTCATCACAATTGGCAAATCATCCAATTTTTTAAAATCCGCAGGCACAAAATGGTGATGATCCGCAAACACACAAGTTTTAATCTGCGCACCCAAAGCTTTAAGTGCAGCAAAAAATCGCTCAGGATAAGCAATACCAGCAACAGCATAACAAGATAAATTCTGCAAATATGCCATCGAAATAAGCGCATGACTTGGATCAACTTTGACCAATTGTTCAGGTTTAATTTGAAAATTAAAAAATTTCTGTTGCTGCTCTACATGGCCTAGCAGCTCATCTTGCGCTTGATTCACCAAAACAAAATCGACACTCTCAATCCGAGATATAGGCTCACGCAAAGGCCCAGCAGGCAAACACCAACCATGACCCCAAAGGCGCCTACCATCACACACGATAATTTCTAAATCCCGCGCAAGCGCATAATGTTGTAAACCATCATCGCTCAAGACCACATCAACCTTAAAATTTTCTAACAAAACTTCAAGGGCCTTACATCGATCCACTCCCACCACCAAAGGACATAAAGTTTCTTTATAAATCAAATAAGGCTCATCGCCTACTTCAGCAACACTTGAAGCGTCGCTCACAATAACTATTTTCTTTTGACAAATTCTTTGCCGTTTATAACCCCGACTAATCACACCCACCTTAATACCCTGCGCCATTAAAAAACGCACTAAAGCAATGACAATTGGTGTCTTGCCAGTACCACCTACAGTCAAATTACCCACAACAACCACAGGAACCGAGCTTTTAATCGCCCGTGTTTGCAAGCGTAATTTACGCCGCCGTGCTAATTTTTCAAACAAGAAACTTAAAGGCCGTAACAACCCCATTAGTGGTCGATAGCGCCGGCAATACCAAAGCTTTTCAACAAGATGCATAAATGATGTTCTTTTTAACTACTAGCGAACATGATATTCTTACTCTCGATTTATCTCAAATAAATCATCCCCCCATTTAAAATTTTAAAGCAAAGAGAGGCTGCTATGAGTCAGAAAATTACTCAATTTATTAAAGAAAATAACATCGAATATGTCGATCTACGTTTCACCGATACTAAAGGCAAAGAACAGCACATCACCATCCCAAGCCAAATCGTTGACAGTAAGTTCTTCGAACAAGGAAAAATGTTTGATGGCTCATCAATCGCCGGCTGGCGCCCCATTGATAAATCCGACATGATTTTAAAACCAGATGCGGATGCGCTTTTTTGTCTTGATCCATTCACCGAAGTCCCCACACTAATTTTACGCTGTGACATCATCGATCCATTGATCATGCAGGGCTACAACCGAGATCCACGCTCCATTGCTAAAAAAGCCGAAGCTTATTTAAAAAGCACCGGCATCGCAGATCAATTTTTAATAGGACCAGAACCAGAATTTTTTATTTTTGATGACGTAAAATGGCACGTCAACATGAACAGCTCAGGCTACAACATTGACTCCATCGAAGCTGCATGGAACAGCAACAAAGAATATCCTGAAGGTAATTACGGTCATCGCCCTGGTATTAAAGGTGGTTATTTTCCAGTGCCACCAGTAGATTCAGCACAAGATTTACGTACCGAAATGTGCCGCATCTTGAGCACTATTGGCATCACTGTTGAAGCCCATCATCACGAAGTTGCCACCGCCAATCAAAATGAAATCGCCACGGCCTGCAACACGCTCACCAATAAAGCCGATGAATTACAACTTTTTAAATATATCGTTCACAACACCGCACATCGTTATGGCAAAACCGCAACATTCATGCCCAAACCGCTCGTAGGCGATAATGGCTCCGGCATGCACTGCCATCAATCCTTAAGTAAAGGCGACAAAAATATATTTGCAGGCAAAGAATATGCCGGCTTATCTGAGCAGGCCTTATTTTTTATCGGTGGCATCATCCATCATGCCAAAGCTTTAAATGCTTTCACAAATCCAGCAACCAACAGCTATAAACGCTTAGTGCCTGGCTTTGAAGCACCGGTATTATTAGCATATTCAAGCTGCAACCGCTCAGCTTCTATTCGCGTCCCCTTCACAACATCTGAAAAAGGCCGACGCATTGAAGTGCGCTTCCCCGATCCTTGCGCAAATCCATATCTTGGTTTCGCTGCAATGCTTATGGCCGGACTCGACGGTATCGTTAAACGCTTACATCCAGGTGCAGCTATGGATCATGATCTTTATGAGCTTTCCGCTGAAGAACAAAAAAATATTCCCACCGTAGCACATTCTCTTGAAGAAGCCCTAGCTGCGCTCAAAAAAGATCATGATTTTTTAACCCAAGGTGAAGTATTTACCCACGATATGCTTGAAGCTTATATCAATCTCAAACAAAAAGAAGCTCAAGCAATCAACATGACCACCCATCCCTTGGAGTTCCAATTGTATTACAGTGTTTAGTTGTTTAATTTTAAAACCTCATCAGCAGCATCTCTCCTCTCAGTAATGATGCCTGCGATGAGGTTTGCATTTTCACCTCTCTAGTTTAAAATTAAAACTTCTCAATCAAGCAAAACTTATCTCCATGCGCAATCACCTTTATTATGCTTTTTGGATGCTCATACTTGCAGCCATACTCGTTGCTTTGTTGGAGCATGATTTGTACTGGTTTAGTTTTATTCTAGCACCTTTAATCGTGTTGTATTTGTTTGATGTTACGCAACGCAAGCATTCTATTTTACGCAACTTTCCAATCTTTGGTCACTTTCGTTTTATTTTTGAATTCATCCGTCCAGAAATCCAACAATATTTTATTGCCAGTGATTTAAGTGAAAAACCCTTTACGCGCGAACAACGCTCACTCGTATATCAGCGCGCTAAAAAAGTACGTGACACTTTAGCATATGGCACGCGCCATGATATTAATGAAGTTGCTTATGAATGGACCTTACATTCGCTTAATGCAAAAAAAGCCACTGAAGTAGAAGCGCGCATCATCATAGGTAACGAACAATGCACACAACCTTATCATTCTTCGCGCTTAAACATTTCAGGCATGAGCTTCGGTGCGCTTTCAGCCAATGCTATCATGGCAATGAATCAAGGTGCTAAATTAGGAAATTTCGCTCAAGCAACGGGTGAAGGGGGCATTTCTCCTTATCACTTACAAGGCGGTGACTTAATCTGGCAAATCGGCACCGGTTATTTCGGCTGCCGCAACCATGATGGCAATTTTAATGCCGAAGAATTCAAACAAGAAGCTGCACATGCGCAAGTAAAGATGATCGAAGTAAAACTTTCTCAAGGCGCCAAACCTTCGCATGGCGGCATCCTCCCAGCAGCGAAACTCACCAAAGAAATTGCAGCAATTCGCAAGGTACCGCTAGGACAAGATGTGATCTCTCCACCCACACATTCCGCCTTCAAAAATCCAATTGAGATGATGCATTTTTTACAACAGTTACGTGAATTAAGTGGTGGCAAACCGGTAGGTTTTAAATTATGCGTGGGTCACAAAAAAGAATTTTTAAGCATTTGCAAAGGCATGCTTGCAACAGGCATTATTCCAGATTTCATTAACGTAGATAGCGCTGATGGCGGTACTGGCGCGGCACCCTTAGAATTTTCAAATCGAGTAGGGATGCCACTTACTGACGGATTGGTATTTGTGCACAACGCTTTGGTGGGCATTGGTTTACGTAACAAAATTCGCATAAGCGCTGCGGGCAAAATTGTCAGCGGCTTTACCATGTTACGCACCATTGCCCTGGGCGCAGATATTTGCAACATGGCGCGCGCGATGATGATGGCCACAGGCTGCATTCAATCTTTACAATGCGATGCTAATACTTGCCCCACAGGTGTGGCAACTCAAGATAAGCGCTTACAAAAAGGCTTAGTCGTAAGTGAAAAAAAATATCGCATCGCAAATTTTCATGAAACCACCATGCACAGCTTTTTAGAATTAGTAGGCGCAATGGGGCTTAGCGACCCAAGCCAAATTACTCCGGATCTAGTCTTACGCCGAGTTAATGTCGATGAAATTAAAACTTTTCGTGAAATTTACAATTATATTCCAGAGGGTAGCTTATTAAGCAAAAAAGTGCCCGAAGCTTATGCTCTAGACTGGGCGGCGGCGAAGGCAGAAGCATTTTGAGAAAAAACACACTTAATGATTGCGTATTAACGCCTCTAGGCTTTCACACGGCAGACCCGTAACTTCTTCGATAAAATCAATATCTGCGCCATCGTGTCGCTGTGCGACAGCTATTTTGATCCTGGATCCTGTGCTAAATCGCTCCGCGATTTCCACTGGATGACGCTTACGGGGACGCCTCCGGAGAGAATTGTGAATGCTATCACCCTAATAGGATGTTGCATTAATTTTTTAAAAGTATGGTCATGGGAGTAATTCATTTTGTGCAATTCAAAATCAGATCAAATAAAAAACCAATTTAACAATGTTTGATCATAAATAGAACTGTTCATTATTAGAACTTAAAAATACGCAATTTCTTTTCACAAGCATCGCCACCCCAGCGTCATTCACGCACCTCACCCTTAGGATCAAAAGAATGATGCCACAGAGAAGATTCGCATCAAGTCCGAATGGTGTATAATGACTAAAATATCACACTAGTTTTTTAACATTGAAAACCCATTCTTTTTTTATCACGTGTGCACCTTTCCATGAAGGTTTATTACTAGAAGAAGTCAAAAACTTAGGCATCACTGATGCTAAAGAAACACACCTAGGCGTAAGCTTTAATGGCACACTCAAAGATGCTTACCAAATTTTAATCTGGTCACATTTAGCTCATCATGTATTATTAAAATTAAAAGAATTCCGCGCCACTAACCAACATGCACTCTATCATGAAATAAAAAAAATAACTTGGTCTCAGCATTTAACCTCTGCGCACAGCTTACGCATCGATGTTTTAGGTAAGCATCAACAGTTCACTCATCCCCATTATCTGGCGCAAGTCGCCAAAGATGCGATTGTGGATCAACTCCGTGAACACTATGGCGATCGGCCCAACATTCAAAAAGAACAACCTGATATCGTATTGACCATTAAAGCCAAACATGAAGACTGTCAATTGTACCTTGATCTTTCTGGCGAAAGCCTGCACTTGCGCGGGTATCGCCATCAAGCAGGGCCTGCGCCACTCAAAGAAACCTTAGCGGCTGCGCTAGTTCTACGTGCCGGCTGGCGCAAACGCCTACAAACATCGAATCCAATCTTGCTTGACCCTATGTGTGGTTCAGGCACGATTTTAATCGAAGCTGCGCTCATGGCTTTTGATATTGCACCAGGACTTACACGTAATTATTTTGGCTGCTTAAAATGGCAACAACATGATGCTAAACTCTGGCAAGAATTAATAAGCCAAGCACAACAGCGTAAAGCTCAAGGGCTCAAACGCGAAGATGTTTATTTGATTGGCTTTGATCAACACCCCCAGGCTTTAATTTTTGCTACCAACGCCGCAAAAAAATCAGGCATTGAACAACGCTTAATTTTAGAAAAACGGAATTTAAAACAATTAGAACTGCCAACATCTTTACCTCAAAACCCTGGATTAATCATTACCAACCCGCCCTATGGCATACGCTTATTAAATAACCAAAACGATGAAGTACAAGAAATTTTTAAAACCTTAGGAGAACATCTACGAACCCCTAGATTCAACGATTGGGAAGCTTATATCATCACCCATAATCGCGAACCCGCAAAAGCGCTAGGTATCCGCTTAGGCAAGGCTTATCGCTTTAAAAATGGCGATCTAGAATGCGAATTATTACAATTTCAGATCACACCCTCACGATTTTTTTATTATGATTTTAATCAAAAAGATTAAACACCCTAGGCATTAAATATACCCATTCCACTTCAAAAGGCTGGGTTTTTAACAAATAGTTTTGTTGTCTAATAAAGGTTCACTGTTTGTTCCCGTAGCGTAAAAGCCATGCCGTAGGGGCGTAGCTTGCTACACTACTGTCCGGAGAAAATGGTAAGACGTTCTCCCCATCCTTTGTATATGATGTTGTTGAATAACGATGGAGGAGCTGGAGACTTAATTTA
>JAGVKT010000084.1 GCA_020050355.1 Gammaproteobacteria bacterium
CCATCGTTATTCAACAACATCATATACAAAGGAAGGGGAGAATGTCTTACCATTTTCTCCGGACAGTAGTGTAGCAAGACTACGCCCCTACAGCATGGCCTTTATGCTACGGGAACAAACAGTGAAATTTTAACGCTAAGTGAAAAATTCGCATCTTCAAGTACGATGGGTATATACCCATCGTACTTGAAGATGCGAGCGATATAGACATTAAGCTTTTAATTTGCTATTTTTTTCTGCTCTTTCGATGTGTTGAATTAGGGGTGTTGTGTGTTAAAAAAAAATGGGTTCTTAATTTTTTCTTATGCACTTCTTGGTTTGAGTATTTTTGTTTTTTTGTGTACGCATAGTCCTGGTGGAGGCTTTGATAGTCCAGGGTATATTCATTTTTCACCTATTCGTCCACCACTCTATCCTCTTTTTATCGGTTTATTTAAGTGGGCTGGATCTTACCAGTTAGCATGCGTCATGTGGGCTCAAACCCTGATTAATTGTGCAGTGTTATGGTATGCCCGTTGTTGGCTTAAGCAACATATGGCGATGAGCGAGCTTTCAATTTTTGTTGCATATGTAATTATCGTGATCATGGTATTTTTTGTGGGGCAATTAATTACTGCTATTTTGTCTGAGGGTTTGGCTTTTCCTTTATTTATTATGGCTTTTTTGAGTTTAATCGAATCTTTTTATGCATATCAAATAAAAAAATTACTTTATTTAGCGCTTTGGACGGCGTTGTTGGTGCTTACACGTGTGCAGTTTTTTTATTGGTATAGTATGTTTGTTTTGTTAATTATTTGGTATGGCTATAAGCGTATAGGTTTAAAAAATATTATCATCAGCATTGTGATTTTATCAGGGTCCGTACAGGCTAGTTCCTTGTTTAATAAGAGTTATCATTATCTGATGTATGGATCGTTTGTATCAACGCCCTCGGGTTTGGGTGAGTTGCTGATTGTTCAGCCTTTGTATTTAACCAATGCTCAGGCAGAGCGTTATTTTGTCGATCCTGTGCAAAAAAAATATTTTCAAGCAGTAATGTTAGATATTAGTAAAAATGATTTGGGTGATGTGATCACTAATCCAGCATTATCTTTGGGATTGTTTTCGGATTATGTTAAAGTGAATCCTGCTTTTGCACAGGCAAGTAGCGCTATGCGTACCAGCTATCAAAAAAATACGGGTTCCTTTTGGGGGCCTATTATTCCTAGTCGAGCGCTTTTATATGATTATTATGCGAATAATTATAATGCAATACTTGTTGTAGCTAAAGCGCATACGTTAAATCTTTCAAACGTGGTTCCAGATCGATTTATGACTGCTGTGAGTTTGGTATTATTTAAGCATGAATTTAATAAAAATATGGTATTTTTTGTGTTGAAATGGATTGATTTCACTGGTGGTGGCTCGTTGGTCTTGATGTTAATCATTATTTTTTTTACGGTATGTTATCAGGTCATACACACCAAAGGTCCTTTAGGCGCTCAGCAAGCATTTATTATTTTGGGCATTTTATTAATTTTTATTAATAATGCTGTAGTTGCGCTTACTCAGCCTTTTGTTGCACGATATCTTTTTTATGATTATTTTATTTTTTATTGCATTGTTGCTTTTATTGCAGATCAATTATTAAAGATGCGGCTAGAGCGAATTTAATTAAGAAACAATTATGAAAAAAGTACTTTTAGATATTTTAGTTTGTCCTCAATGTAAGCAGAGCCTGGCATGTACCATTACCGCGCTTAATGACAAAGGTGACATAGAATCTGGACAATTAACTTGTCAGGAGTGTCATGCGGTATATCCCATTATTAAAGCAATTCCCCGATTTGTTGAAGTTTCAAATTATGCGGATTCTTTTGGGTATCAATGGAATAAATATAAACGTACGCAAATTGATCGTTATGAAAAACATGCAGGTTCAAGGCAGCGTTTTGCTTCGGAAACTTCGTGGGGTTCTCATAAAATGCAATCACAACAATGGATGTTGGAAGTGGGTTGTGGCAATGGACGTTTTCTTGATATCGCGCGTGAGACAAATCTACAGGTTGTTGGTTTAGATATGAGTAATGCAGTGGATGCTGCTTATGAATTATTAAATGAAAATTCTAATGTTCACTTGGTGCAAGCGAGTATTTATGAGGCGCCATTTAGAGAAAAAACTTTTGATTATTGCTATTCAATTGGCGTTATTCAACATACTCCTAATCCCGAAAAAACGATTAGAAATATTGCAGCATTGGTAAAGCCAGACGGGCATTTGGCAGTAACGCTCTATGAACGCAAAAAATGGACCTATTTAAATACCAAGTATTGGGTTAGGCCGATTACCAAAAAAATTAATAAGAAAGTATTATTGGCAATGTTGCAGGTAGTAAATCCAATTTTATTTCCGCTGACCAATTTTTTATATCGTGTACCGCGTGTAGGAAAAGTTTTTCAATTTTTTATTCCTTACGCTAATTATGTTCATTTCAAAACTTCTCTAAAGAATCGATATTCACTTGCGATCTTGGATACTTTTGATATGTTAAGCCCGATGTACGATCAGCCGCAAAGGCAGGGAGATGTTGAGCGCTATTTACGAGAGAGTCAGATTGTTAATATTAAAAGATTGGCTAATCCTGGTCTTAATCTTGTGGGTCAGAAAGTCGTTTGATATACTTTTAGCCAGGCGCAAAACATTAAGATATTCCATAGTAGATCTGCATGTTGATTGTGGTTGTTTAAATATTCTTGCCAAAGTTGACGTACTTTTTGTTCATTAAAATAATTTTGTCGGTGTAAGTTTTCAGTGCTTAATAGCTCTTCAGCCCAGGTGCGTAGAGGGCCCTTTAACCAAGTGCTTAGAGGGATGCCAAAACCCATTTTAGGGCGTTCAAAAAGTTCTTCAGGAATATAGCGTTTTAATAAGGCTTTTAAAATAAGTTTTCCTGCGCCTTTGTTGATTTTGTAGTTAATGGGTAATTGCCATGCAAATTCGAATATTCGATGATCTAAGAAAGGAACTCGGGATTCTAGGCCAACTGCCATAGCTGCTCGGTCTACCTTTACTAAAATATCATTAGGTAAGTAAGCGAGTGTATCTTGATGCATCATTTGTGCAATGAAATTTTGAGAAAATAAGTGTTCAAAATTTGTAAGAGAGTATTCAGTGCCTTGGTGTAAGAAAACTGTTGGAGTGTCTGTTGTTGAAGTGAGCATGCGATTTAAAAGTATAGATCTATCTGCGGCCAAAAGTCCTGATAAACGTTGTGCTCTAGTAGTAAATTTATTAAATGGTAAATAGTTAGCATAGAAATTCAGTAAGGATATCATAGAATTTTTCAAAGTCTGTGGTAGCTTATTTCGTATGTGCCATAAGTTTTGTGCGAGCCAGTAGCGTTTATAACCTCCAAACAACTCATCGCCACCATCGCCGGAGAGGCTGACCGTTACATGTTGTTGAGTTAGTTTACTTAAGAGATAAGTTGGAATTGCTGAGCTGTCGCCAAAAGGTTCATCGTATATCGTCGCAAGTAGCGGAATGGTGTCGATGGCGTCTTGGCTAGAGAGGTAGAGTTCGGTGTGGTCTGTGCCTAAGTGTTTTGCAATTGCTTGAGCGAAATGGGCTTCGTTATAGTTTTTTTCGGTAAAGCCGATGCTGAAAGTTTTAATGCGTTGTGTGCTTTGTGCTTGCATGAGTGCAACGATGATTGAAGAATCAATACCGCCTGATAAAAAGGCGCCTACGGGCACATCAGCAGTCATTTGTAAGTGTACGCTTTGAGATAATTTTTGTTCGAGCATGTCAGTTGCTTCAAGAAAACTAACCTGAAGCGGATGTTCAAAACCTTGTTGTGCAGTTTCTGTGGCTGACCAATAAACGGTTTCATGCATTTTTTCAGCATCAAATGTTAGGTAAGTTCCAGGGGTAACTTTGTAAATATTTTTATAGATGCTTTGTGAACCAGGAACATAACGGTAGCGTAAATAATCTGCTAAAGCGTTTGGATCGATTTCGCCTTGCCATGCGCCAAATTTTTTTAAAGCTTTTAATTCAGAAGCAAAAATGAGTGTGCCGTTGATGTGCCCGTAATATAAGGGCTTTTCGCCAAAGCGATCACGGGCAAGATAAAGTTTTTTTATGGCTTTATCCCAAAGTGCAAAAGCAAACATGCCTACGCAGCGTTTAAGTGTAGTTGTGAGGCCCCAGTGGCTGATGGCTTCAAGAAGTACTTCAGTATCCGAATGGCCTCGAAGTTGCAGAGATGTACCTAGTGCTTTTTTTAGTTCTTGAAAATTATAAATTTCACCATTTAAGGCGATTACATATTGGCCATTTGCTGAAACCATGGGTTGATGGCCTTCTTGTGATAAATCAAGAATGGCTAGGCGTTGATGCCCAAGAGCGGTGCCCCTTTCTTGATCTATCCAAATGCCTTGGTCGTCAGGGCCTCGATGTTCAAGAGTGTCAGTCATGTTGCGAATAGTAGCAAGAGTCTTAGTGTTTTTCGCAAAAGCGATGCCGGTTATGCCACACATAGATGCGCACCAAAAGTCAGAATAAAGATGATAGCATGGATTGTCATTTCCCCCCGTAGGCGTCACTCCTGTGTCTCGCCTTCGGCGATCACAGGACAAGCTCTGTGGGCCTGAAGCGTAGCGTAAGGCAGCACAGGATCCAGGTGCTCAATCGCATGCAACGCAGTTGCATTCTTAACAGCTAAATTGCATCAAACATGACGTAACCATATTTCCGTAGCTAGCAAACTCCAGAGCATTTTTGCGCGCTTCTCATCAGAAGTTGCTATTTTTTTATTTAAGAGTTTTTGGATGAAGCTTGCGTTTATATAATTATTGATGCAAGCGTTGTTATTTAAGTAACTCTGAATTTTATCTGCTAATTCATGATCAATCCATGATTTTAAGGGGACTTCAAAGCCTCGTTTGGGTTGGTTTACTAGAGCTTCTGGCAAGTATTTTTTAGCAAGTTGGCGCAAAATATATTTGGTGGTGGTGCCATGAATTTTATATTGATCAGGTAAGCGTGGGGCGAGTGTTAATATATCCTTGGCCAGAAAAGGGCTTCTTGCTTCTAGCGCGTGGGCCATGGTGGCAATATCCATTTTGACAAGTAAGTCTCCAAATAAATTGATGCTAAAATCTAGATAGAGTTTTTTATCAAGAAGCGAGAGGTTGGGTAGATTTTGAATTTCTCGAATGTAGTAATCTGCTTCTTGATCAATGTTATTGTGTGGAAATTTATAGCAATCATCAAAACTGTCTTGAATAGAAGAAGTTTGAAAATCGAGGCCTTGTTTTTTGGCCATGCTCAATAAGCGGTAAAGATAAGTGTATTTACTTTGTTTATGCCGGGGTTTGGGTAGGAGCGTTGTGAATTTACTAAAATGTTTGGCATATTTGATCCAGTGATGTGCCAAGGGCACATAGCGCCGGTAGCCACCAAAGAGCTCATCTGCACCATCACCATTTAATACTACAGTGACATGTTCTTTCGCTGCTTTGGCAACATAATAACTCGGTATTGCGCTTGAATCTACAAAAGGTTCGCCATAGTTGAGTAGAATTTTTTCTAGATCTTCGGCAACATGCATGGCAATTTCAAGTTCGTGATGTTCGGTATGATAATGCTGTGCTGTGAGTTTGGCTAAATGAGATTCGTCGTAGTTGCCAGAGAATTTTACTGTAAAAGTTTTAATTTTAGGTTGAATCGCACTGGCCATGGCAACAATTAATCCGCTATCAATGCCCCCGGATAAAAAAGCACCTACTTCTAGTTCGCTGCTTAAGAGTCTTGCGGTAATTGCTTTTTGTAAGCTATGCTCAACTTGTGTTATTGCTTCTGTCAGTGGAAGTGCAAGTTTGGGTTGTTGGTAATAATCTAAAAGATTGAAATAATGCTCTTGTTTAATGTCTAGTTCGGCTATATTTAAAATTAAATAAGTTCCTGCGGTCAGAGTGGTGATTTCTTGATAAGGAGTGTGCTCTTTAAAGTATAAGCCGCAGCGAAGCGCGCTTGTAATTGCTTCATGGTTGATGGTGCAAGCAAAAGCGCCTTTCAATGCATTGAGCTCGCTCGCGAAAGCAAAAACCTGAGCTTTTTGATAATAATAAAGAGGCTTTTTGCCGGCGCGATCACGTGCCAATAAAAGTTGATTTTTGTTTTGATCTAAAATTGCAAAAGCAAACATGCCCTCTAAATATTGGAACATATCCGTAGAGAATTTTAAATACATAGCCAGTAATGTTTCGGTGTCGCTTTGTGTTCGAAAGTGAACTTCTGGTAGATGCTGTTTGCGTAGTTCTAAGTGATTATAAATTTGCCCATTAAAGATGATACTGCAGTTTTCCAGATGAAATGGTTGTTGGCCATTTTTTATATCTTGGATTGCGAGGCGCGTGTGGATGAGGCTGATATTATTATGGGTATAATCATCTTGTGCATCGGGTCCGCGATGCAGTAAGGCCAAGCGAAGTTTTTTAAGGATCGCTTCGTTGTTATGATTGACGACCCCAGCAATGCCGCACATGTAAAATAATCGATTAAGACGCAAACGAAAATTATACGGCTTATTGGGGGTGAATTCTATGAGGATGCGAGCTTTTTTTTTGAGTGGGCTTTTATTACAATGCTTTATGTTTTTTGGTTTAAGAGTATGTGATGCATTCAGCCTGCGTGTCCGAGATTCAAAATAAAGGTTTTATAAAATTACCCAAACTCTTTTCTGCGGAAGTAATTCATAAACTCAAATCTTTGGTAGATCATCATTGGGAGAATTCTAAAGATGTCTTAGCGGGTCTAAAGGATGTCGCCTATCTTAATCAAGGTCATCAAATGCTCTATAACGTTCACAATAAAAATCCATTTTTTCTTACAGTATTTTTGCGAGAGCCGCTATTGTTGAATATTTTGATGGCCTGTTTGAATGATGAGTGGTATAAACAAATTCCTCAAGATAAACCTAATTTTATTTTGCGTGGTTTAATTGCGCGTAGTAGTGGTCCGGGAGAGTTACCTTTACATATTGATTCTTTCATACCTAATCCGGGGCAGCACATTTGGATGATGCAAGTTGTGATTGCTTTAGAAAAGCAAACGCTAGAAAATGGCTGCACCTTGGTGGTTCCTGGATCGCATCGTTTTGGTAGTTATGCAGGACAGGATTGGATGAAATATACTGTCCCGATTGAGTCGGAGCCTGGTGATGTTGTGATTTGGGATAGCCGGCTTTGGCATGGCGCTAGTGCAAATAAAACTCAAAATACCCGTTGGGCGCTGATTGGTACTTTTTCGCGTTGGTGGGTTAAGCAAAATTACCAATATACTGAAACCTTTCCTAAAGAATTTTTGTCGCAGCTTGATGATTCAGAAAAAGCAGTTTTAGGTTATTGTAGTTTGCCGCCGCGCGATGAGTTTGATCGTATGGACATGAAAGCAGGTTATGAAATCTTTAAAAAAGCGTAAATGTTAAAGCCCAGCCTAAAAAACTGCCGTAAAAATGTCATTGTTTGTTCTCGTAGCATAAAGGCCATGCCGTAGGGGCGTAGCTTGCTGCGCCCGGTAACTGCAGGGCTTTAAAGCTCATAAGCAATGATGATTTTCTTTATTAAAAAGAGCCTTCCATTTTAACGTTAATGCCTTTGCCACGCCGGGCATAGCAAGCTACACTACTGTCCGGAGAAAATAGCAACATAAGTTTTTGGCGCACTTAAGGTCATCAAGAGATTAATTTAAAGAGTGAATCAAAAGCCGAG
>JAGVKT010000053.1 GCA_020050355.1 Gammaproteobacteria bacterium
AAAGGCCTTGTTTCTTAAAATTAATACCCTTGCCACACCGGGCGTAGCAAGCTACGCCCCTACGGCATGACCTTTCTGCTACGGGAACAAACAGTGAAAATTTAACGCCAAGTAAAAAATTCGCATTTCCAAGTACGATTGGTATATATGTGAATCAAAAGTCGAAATTTTTACAAAGCGTTCAAGCTTTCAGTGTTCGGCCCAAAAAATAAGGCCATGCCGTAGGGGCGTAGTCTTGCTACGCCCGGTAATTGCAAGGCTTGGGAGCTCGTAGGCAATGATGATTTTTTATTAAAAAGGCGCCTTGCTTCTTCATGTTAATGCCTTTGCCGTGCCGGGCGTAGCAAGACTACGCCCCTACGGCATGGCCTTTATGCTTCGGGAACAAACAGTGAAACTTTTACGTTAATCTTTTCGATAATTCCGACTTTTGATTCGCATATATACCAAACGCAGTTCAAGATACGAACTTCCTTCACAAGCAGATTTTGAAATGTTTTTGATATCCACACAAATTTAGATAATAACTTCTGCCAAATTACCTTCAGCTTCAAGCCATTGGCGACGGTCCGCGGCGCGTGCTTTTGCAAGCATCATATCTAAGGTTGCAGTAGCTTCATCAGGTGCTTCGAGCGTTAGCTGTACTAAGCGACGTGTATCTTTTGCCATGGTGGTTTCGCGCAATTGTAAAGGATTCATCTCACCTAGGCCTTTAAAGCGCAAGACGTGAGCTTTGAGTTTTTTGTCTTGTTGTAATTTTTTTAAAATGGTATCGCGTTCATGTTCATCTAAAGCATAATGGACTTCTTTGCCTGCATCAATGCGGTAGAGCGGAGGCATAGCGATATAAACATGCCCTGCAGCAACTAAAGCGCGAAAGTGTTTTAAAAATAATGCACATAAGAGCGTAGCGATATGTGCGCCGTCTGAATCTGCATCCGCGAGAATACAAACTTTGCCATAACGTAATTCACTTAAATCATCAGTACCCGGATCAAGACCAAGCGCGACTGCAATATCATGAACTTCTTGAGAAGCAAGAACTTCATCACCGCTGACCTCCCAGGTATTTAAAATTTTACCGCGTAACGGCAAAATAGCTTGACATTCTTTATCACGCGCTTGTTTTGCTGAGCCACCTGCAGAGTCACCTTCGACCAAAAATAATTCGGTAAATTTAAGATCTTGGGAAGTACAATCTGCAAGCTTTCCAGGTAGCGCAGGTCCTTGAGTAATTTTTTTACGAGTAACTTTTTTCTCACTTTTTAGCCGTTCTTGCGCATTATTAATAGCAAGCTCAGCGAGCTGCTTGCCTAATTCTACATTTTGGTTAAGCCAAAGACTCATAGTGTCGTGAACTGCAGTGGTCACCAGAGCCGCGCATTCTCTTGAAGATAGGCGCTCTTTGGTTTGGCCAGCAAACTGTGGATCGGGAATTTTTACGGATAACACAAAAGCACAGCGATTAAAAACATCTTCAGCAGTTAACTTAACTGCTCGAGGTAGTAAATTATGAAGCTCACAAAACTCACGCATCGCTTCAGTGAGGCCTGTGCGTAAGCCATTTACATGCGTCCCACCTTGCGGAGTAGGAATTAAATTAACATAACTTTCTGCGGGCAATTCATTGCCGCCATCGAGCGCCCATACCAAGGCCCAATCTACTTGTTCAGAGCCTTGTTTAAAATCACCGGTGATTGGTGGCGTAGGCATGCAAGAGCTGCCTTCTAAATTTTGCATTAAATAATCTGCAAGGCCTGTTTCATAATACCAAGTTTCGGTTTCTTTGGTGGCTTCATCGGTTAATGTAATTTTAAGTCCTGGCAATAAAACAGCTTTAGCTCGCAAAATTTGTTTTAATTTAGGTACAGAAATTTTGGGGCTGTCAAAATATTTAGGATCAGGCCAAAAAGTCACCGTGCTGCCTGTTTCTTGTTTGGGGCAGTTGCCAGTAAGTTTTAAGTTTTTAACTTTATCGCCATGTTTAAATTCCATAGTATGAATTTTACCATCGCGTTTGATTGTGACTTCAAGTTTGCTCGATAAAGCATTAACTACCGAAACGCCAACACCATGAAGACCTCCAGAAACTTGGTAAGTTTCATGGTCAAATTTACCACCCGCATGTAAGCGCGTCATGATCAGTTCAACTCCAGAAACTTTTTCTTCAGGATGAATATCAACAGGCATGCCGCGGCCATCATCGATGACAGTGATGGCATTATCTTTATGTAAAATAACTTCAATGGTTTTAGCATAGCCTGCTAGAGCCTCATCAACGCTATTGTCTACGACTTCTTGCACCAAATGATTGGGGCGAGTTGTATCGGTATACATCCCAGGACGACGTTTGACGGGCTCTAGGCCATTAAGAACTTCAATGCTTGCGGCGGTATATTGACTCATAAATTTTATTTCGCTGTTTTTGAAGAAACATTATTAGGATTGGGTATAACTGTTTGATTGGCAGCATGCAAGGCTTCTAAAATATTCAAACCCTGATTAAGCTGATAATCAGTATAGATAAGTGCTTTATTATCTTTGTTGCCATTAAGGATCGCTTCGAGGTTAGCTACACCACTCGTGTTCATGCCGGTAGCAGGCAGCGTAGTAGTTTTGCCGATCGTGGTGTCATTTTCACCCCCTTGTAAATGTGTTGAAAGATCTGCTTCACGCACGACATCATTGTCAGGTGCTTTGACCGTATCAGGAATGCTGTATTCATTAACTTTGACATCAGGAGTAATCCCTTCCGCCTGAATCGAGCGGCCGCTTGGAGTGTAATAACGTGCCGTAGTAAGCTTAATCGCAGTTTTGCCTCCTGGTAACGGAAAGACGGTTTGTACCGAGCCTTTACCAAAAGATTGAATACCAACTAACACAGCGCGATGATCGTCTTGTAATGCGCCTGCAACAATCTCTGAAGCAGAAGCAGAAGCGGAGTTAATAAGAACAACCATGGGCATGCCATTAAACATATCATGGCCCGTAACATAGCCAGCAAACTGAGCTTCAGGAACACGACCTTTAGTATAAACTACCAGCTTATTATAACCGACTTTATCAACATCTAAAAAAACATTAGCAACGTCAACAGCAGCCTGCACCACGCCGCCAGGATTATTACGTAAATCTAAAATCACTCCATAAATTTGTCCCGGATGATCTTTAAAAAGTTTTTTAACAGCATCACGAAGATGTGCACCGGTTTTTTCTTCAAATACAGAAATGCGAATGTAGGCATAATGGTTATTTAAGAATTTTGTTTTTACATCTTGTAATTTAATATTGTCACGCGTAACTGTAAAAGTGAGTGGCTGCGCGGAACCTTTGCGAATAATAGTTAAGGTGATTTTCGCGCCTTTGGGGCCACGCATCATATTAATGGCTTTAGTTAATGATAAGCCTTCAACAGCAGTGCCATTAATTTTGACGATATAATCACCGGCTTTGATTCCCGCTTTTTGCGCCGGGGAATCATCAATCGGAGAAATAACAAGCAAGGCACCATTATCAACAGTAATTTCTACGCCAATACCACTAAAATGGCCATCGGTCATTGCTTTTAAATCAGCAAAATCTTGTTCATCCAAATAATCGGAGTGCGGATCGAGGTTAGTTAACATACCGCTTACAGCGTTTTTAACAATAGTGTCATCAGTAACTGGATCAACATAAAATTCGCGAATCGCTTGTAAGGTTGCACCAAATAAAAATAAATTTTGTTGTGAGAGTGGAGCGATAGTTTCGCCTTGTGCGCTATTGGTAACTGGTGGGCCATAATTAACATTATTAACATCGCTACCCGGAATAACAGCAGCAGTTCCAGCAAAGGCAGAAAAGCTTAAAAATAAGCTAAAAACACTTAAAGTCTTGTTCATTTAGACATCCTTTAATTTTAATAATATCCGTCCTGTCATTTCTGGGGGAGGCTGTAAACCCATTAAATTCAAGAGTGTAGGCGCAACATCAGATAAAATACCGTCATTGTATACGACTTTCGCAGGACGGCCAACATAGATCAGCGGCACAGGATCCGTGGTATGCGCGGTATGCGCTTGACCTGTTGTCTCATCTTGCATTTTTTCAGCATTACCGTGATCCGCAGTAATAAGCGCTTCACCACCTACTTGCAAGAGCGCTTTAATAACGCGGCCAATACAAGTATCTAAAGCTTCAATAGCACGCACAGCCGCCGCAAAATTTCCGGTATGACCTACCATATCTGCATTGGCATAATTACAAACAATAAAATCAAATTTGCGTGATTGAATAGCGCTAACCAATTGATCAGTAAGCTCAAAAGCGCTCATTTCGGGTTTTAAATCATAAGTGGCTACTTTAGGTGAGGAGATAAGTATCCGCTCTTCTCCTTTAAAGGCTTGTTCTACGCCGCCATTAAAAAAGAAAGTAACATGAGCATATTTTTCAGTTTCAGCAATATGTAATTGCTTTAAATTTAAACTGGATAAGTATTCGCCCAAAACATTTTTTAAATTTTGTGGTGGGTAAGCGACTTGAACAGGTAGATTTTTTTCATAATCTGTAAGTGTGACAAAATCTGCTAAGTTAATTTTGGGGCCACGTTGAAAATGCATAAAAGTATCATCGACGAAAGCATGCGTGAGCTGACGCGCACGATCAGCACGAAAATTCATAAAGATGATGGCATCGCCATCAGTAATAAGTTTAGCGCCTTTAATTAAAGTGGGTTTGACAAATTCATCGGTTTCGTGGGCCGCATAAGCAAGTTGAAGAGCGTCAACAGCATTATCCGCAGTGCGTACGGCTTGGCCATGAGTAAGTAAATTATAAGCCGCTTCAATGCGCTCCCAGCGTTGATCACGGTCCATGGCATAATAGCGTCCGATGATGCTAGCCACTTGTCCAAGTTTTTGAGAGCGTAATAGAAGATCGAAGCGCTGTAAAATATCTGCAGCACTTTTGGGCGGCGTATCTCGACCATCTAAAAAAGCATGCAGCATAATTTGGTGCACGCCTTGGCGGCGTGCAAATTCAATCATTGCAGTAAAATGTTCCGCAAAGCTATGTACCCCACCTGTCGATAGCAAGCCAAAAATATGCAGCGTACTCTCCTGTTGTTGAACATGCTGTAGTGCTGCTAATAGCGCGGGATTTTGATAAAAACTGCCGGTTTCAATTTCATGATCAATGCGTGTCAATTCTTGGTAAACAACGCGCCCCGAGCCTAAATTAATATGACCGACTTCCGAATTACCCATTTGTCCTTGCGGCAGACCCACATCGTGACCTGAGCCAGAAATTAAAGTATGTGTATAATTTTGATAAAGCTGATCAAAGTGAGGCGTGCGTGCCGCAGCAATGGCATTATCAGGTGTAGCTGCACGCGTACCAAAACCATCTAAAATGATCAGCATAAAAGGTTTAGGGCGAGACATAGAAATAATCCCATTTTTAAAAGAGCGATCATTCTAACGGGTTTTAAAAACGATGCCAATGGGTAGGAGATTTATAATATTTTTGAACCATAAAAAGTTAGCTTATTACCGTTCAGGGCAATTTGACGCCCTTAGCTCAGCCATGTGTTTGCGAGCATCAATAGCTATCTGTTCACATATCTTGATAAGGCGCACCCGTACCCGCGTTGCGGAAAAAGTACATCCCTCATGTCTATAAAGTTGTCGAGCAAAAAGGGACGAAGCGCTGCGCTCAGGAACAGATCCCACGGATAAGATTTCTGCTAAAGCTTCACATACATACTCAGTAAAAGGGTAGGTTGCTTTATATAAAGCCTCATACAAAGCTTTATATAAAGCTTCATATCCCTCCTCAGTAAAAGGGTAAGTTGCTTCATAAAGTGGAGCTGGTTTTATAAGGAAATCTATTAAATCAGAGAATGAACTTACAAATTCAGGTGTCCACAAAGCCTTTGGGGGGTATTTTCTAAAGTGCGCTTTAAAAGTCGCTAAATTTTCTGGTGTTACGATTCTATGATTTTTTTGAACATAGCTTAAAAGCCAGGTTGCGAATTCAGGGTGCTCTTCGGCAGTATAAGGGAAGGCATCAAGAAAACCGCTATCGCTTAAAAAATCATCTTTTATATAGCTTGTAGGGTCAGCCATAATAGCATCTAGTAATGCTCTTTTGGATGGGTCTTCAATACGAACCTCTGCGGCCGAGCTTACATCAACTGCTTCTGTATTATCTATGATGAACCGATACATAAAATATCAAGATTTAATTTTTAGCAGATAATTATAACATATAATATTTTATAAATATACTATTATTAGCTTAAATTTTAATTATGATCCGCAGATAAGCACAAGAATGATGTCTAGGGAGTTCGCATTTTGAAGTGCATTCGGTCTATGTTAAAATGCCAACCCATTCAACAGCTTGGCGGCTTTGGCTTGTAGTTAAGTCTTCATGAGTAAAATCGAAAAAAAATTATTTCATTACCTCAGTCGTGCGGCGCATGATTTTGATTTGATCCAAAAAGGCGATCGCGTAATGGCGTGCCTTTCAGGGGGTAAAGATTCTTTTACCATGGTCAATTTGCTCGCACAATTACGCGTAGAAGCTAATTATAGTTTTGAGCTTTTTGTCTTTACTTTAGATCAGGCACAGCCTGGCTGGGATGATACCCAGTTGCGCCATTGGTTAGATGCCCATAAATTACCTTATGAGATTTTGCGGCGCGATACTTATAGCATTGTCAAAGAAAAAATACCTGCTGGAAAAACATACTGTTCATTATGTTCACGTTTGCGCCGTGGTAATATCTATAATTATGCCGAGACGCATGGTTTTAATAAAATCGCGCTTGGGCATCATCGTGATGATTTGATTACTACCTTGCTCATGTCGATTTTATATTCTGGTCAAATTAAATCCATGCCGCCAAAACTTTTGTCAGATAATGGTAAAAATATCGTCATTCGGCCGCTTGTTTATTGCCAAGAAAGTGACATTATTGAATATGCAGCGGAACAAAAATTTCCTATCATTCCTTGCACCCTCTGCGGCTCTCAAGAAAATTTGGTGCGTAAACAGGTAAAAAATTTAATTGAAAATCTAGCAAAAACAAATCCTAAAATTCCTAGTAATATTTTACACGCCTTGCAGCACATCGAGCCTGCACATTTAATGGATAAGCGTTGGTGGGATTTTAAAGCAATGCAACAGTCAGAAAATTTAGCAGCCACGGACATAAAAACCAAAGTTTTTGACGATTGCGAAAATAACCCGCTCATGGTTAAATAAATAAACTTCTTTAAGGATAGAATATGGGCATTTATTTTGAATGGGCATTATTTGTTATTACGCTTACATCGGGCATTATTTATTTTATCGATCAGCGTTATTTTTATAAAAAACGTTTAGCTCTAGCACGCGCTGGCATAGCAGGTTTTGATCAGCTTCCAAAAAAAGAACAATTAGAATTGGTGCGAGCACCTTTGTTAGGCGAGTGGTCACGTTCTTTATTTGTAGTATTTTTGGCTGTGTTTTTAATTCGAAGTTTTTTAATAGAGCCTTATATTGTGCCTTCAGGGTCCATGTTACCAACGATTCAATTAGATGATTTTATTTTAGTGAATAAATTTGCTTATGGCGTGCATTTACCGTTTACAGGTACGGTGATCATTCCTGTGCATACACCCAAAACAGGGGATATTGCCGTATTTAAAAACCCGACCAATCCTCAGGTAAGTTTTATTAAAACCATTATTGGCGTTCCGGGCGATCGCATCAGTTATATCAATAAAAAACTTTATATTAATAACAAACCTGTGTTACAAAAATTTATCACGGATACTCTAGAACCTGGCAATGCTAATCTAACTTCTATCATGGTTAAAGAATATCAAAGTGAGCTCGGCGGAAAAACGCATTACATTTATAATACACCTGCAGTTTCAAGTACTGATTTTAAAAATTTGCTTGTTCCAAAAGATAGTTATTTTGTAATGGGCGATAATCGAGATAATAGCGACGACAGCAGGATTTGGGGTTTTGTGCCACAAAAGAATTTAACCGGACGTGCCTGGTTAATTTTTTTGAGCTGGGATGCAGTGAATCATAAAATTCGCTTTAAGCGTATTGGCATGGTTCTGCCATGAATTCTATCGATTTATATCGCTTCAGTGAGGTTTTAGGCTATACCTTTAAAAATAATGATTTATTAGAACAGGCATTGACACATCGTAGTTTTGAAGGGAGTGCTAATAACGAGCGTTTAGAGTTTTTAGGTGATGCCATTTTAAATTTTACCATTGCTGAAATATTATTTCGTAAATTTCCTGAAGCCACAGAAGGCGAATTAACACGTTTACGCGCGGCATTAGTCAACGGTGAAAAATTAGCAATGATGGCTAAAGAAATGAGTTTAGGTGCGGTCTTAAGATTGGGTTTAGGCGAATTAAACACCGGCGGCTTTCGCCGCAATTCAACACTTGAAGATGCTTTAGAAGCGCTGATTGGCGCAATTTTTTTAGATAGTGATATTCAAGTTGTTCAACGATTGTTAGCCATATGGTTTGCAAAGCATCTAGAGCAAATCACTCCCGCAACCGCTGTACGAGATTCAAAGAGCCGTTTACAAGAATGGCTACAAGCAAAAAACATGAAGCTGCCTTTATACGAAATGCTGCGTGAGGAAGGCCCAGGACATGATCGGATGTTTTACGCAAAGTGCTATGTGCCAGATTTAAATTTAACTACTGAAGGCCAGGGCATGAGTAAAAAACTTGCCGAACAAACTGCAGCGCAACATATGCTCGAGCTTTTAGAAGCAAGCAAATAATTGGCCAAGTTTTATGACGCAAGCTGTAATCACAAAAATTATCCCAACAGCATCCCAAGGGCAGCGCTTAGATAAAGTATTGGCAGAATTATTTCCTGAGTATTCCCGTAATCAATTACAGGCTTGGCTAAAGCAAGGGCATATATCAATAAACGGCAAAAATAGCGCAGGTAAAAGTAAAGTTCTTGGAACTGAAACTGTCACTTTAAATCCGCAACACACAGAAATACTAGCAGATGTACCTGAAGCTTTACCCCTAGAAATTATTTATGAAGACGCTGATATATTGGTCATTAATAAACCCGCAGGTTTGACCGTACATCCTGGCGCAGGACAAAAAGCCGGAACCTTGTTAAACGCATTATTACATCATAATCCCACGCAGAGTAGTCTACCGCGAGCAGGGATCGTACATCGTCTTGATAAAGATACTTCAGGTCTCATGGTCGTTGCCAAAAATTTAACGGCACATCACGCGTTGATTAAAGCAATGCAAGCGCGAATGATCCAGCGCCATTATATAGCGCTTGTGCTTGGAGAGTTAGTAAGCGGTGGTACGGTTGATGCAGCACTAGGGCGACACCCAAAAGAGCGTCAGAAAATGGCGGTGCTTTTGCACAGCGAGCGTGCCAAGCCCGCAAAGACAGATTATGCCGTCCTTGAACGCTTTGCCAATTTAACATTAATTCGTGCTAAATTACACACGGGACGTACCCATCAAATTCGCGTACACATGGCCCACATCGGTCATCCGCTCGTGGGCGATCCTGTGTATGGGCGCAACATTCCTAAAAATAAAAATTATTCAGAGCAGCTCTGGCTTGCATTAAATCAATTCCCACGGCAGGCGTTGCATGCAGAATATCTTGCACTAACGCATCCGCGTACTAGCACAATGATGGAGTGGCAGAGTGAGCTGCCACAAGATTTTTTAGAGTTATTAAAAAGTTTGCATGCTTTAGAGGCGCGATACTAATTTTAAACACATAAATAAAAACCTGGATGAAACTGAAAGAAGTTTTATTAAAAGACGAAGAAAAAAGTTTAGTGATCTGCTGCGGCAGCCCCTCTAGCCCATTGTTGTCTGGTTTCATAAAAGGCAAATACAGCCGCCATTCTTCGCCGCCAGATATAGGGTTTTGCTTGATCGGTGCTCATTGCTTTTTGATAGGCAGCAATGACGTCGCTGCGGGTGATGAAGGCGGTGGGATTCCTTCCGATAAAACTTACAGTTGGTGCTGTTTCTGGCAATATTTTATCCAGTGCGCCATCATCGTGTGGATTGGCGCAATATTGAACCATTAATAACAGTATTTCTGCTTTAAAATAAGGGGGAGTCCCTGCATAAGTCTCGCACATTTGCTCTAATGGCGCGACGTTATCCAAGCGTGAATCAGTACGTGCGCCTGCAGCTAATAATAATTTGAGTGCCCTTATTAGGTCATGACATGGGCTGCGTTTTAACAGATTATGTAAGGGCGTTTCGCCGCGAATTCCTGTGGTATTTGGATTTACTCCAGACTTTAAAAGTTTTTCTAGCAAATCTGGTTTTGGGTTGGGATAGAGGAACTGATTATACCATTTGTGAAAAGTTGTAAGGAGTAGCAGTTGATTTTTTTGATCCTCAGAAAAAAGTTCTTCGTCTAATAATCTATGTATACTGGGGCTATGACCCTCTTTAATGGTTGCGTCTGTTAATATTCTTATTTTTGAGGGATCGTCTTTGGGTAGGATGCAGCCTGCTTCAATAGCACAGACGGTTCTTTGTCGGTTCTCGTCAAACTCATCATTAAAGGGACCGTAATGTACCAAAGGAGTTAAATTAACAGGAGAAAAATCATTTGCCCTGGCCAGTATGGGGAGTAACTCCCAGAGCCTTTCTCCTAAAACATAGTTAAATATTGTAAGATCTGAACTGAACACACCGGCTCCTGCGCCCGCGCCGGCTCCCGCCCCTGCACCTGCACCTCCAGGGGTGCTTTCTAAGGTAATGGGGGTATGGATTAAGGCTCCCATTTCAAATAAATTGGTTATTAATAGTGCAGTTTTATTTCTTTTTCTTTATAATCGGTTGTAAGTCTTCTCTGCAGAGCGTATTCGTGATGAATATTACGCAGTGCAAAGGGTGCATATTTTTTAAGATAATTTATTATGATTTGGTTTAGTGCTTCGATAAGGCTTGAGCCTTTTTTAACAGTAAAATCAGCAGGGAAATGAGCATCATCAAACCAACATGTTACTCCACTAGATAAATAATTCATTAAAAAAACTGTTAATAGGGATTTAGAGTATCTATTATCTATGAAATTGATGTCGTATCCATAGTCAGCTACAATTTTTAAAGAAAGTAGCATAAGAGGGGGGCAGCGGCGGGAAGGTCGCATAAAAAAGGAGTAGCGGGAAAAGGGAGGGGAGTCGGCAAGTAAAAACAAAAAATTATTAAGGTTATTGCTTTTGATAACGGTCTGGTGAGTAGTGGTTAAATGAATAAAAAAATCGACAATGTCTGGAGTTAAGAAAGCTTTTTGATACGTAGTAGAGACCAACTTATAAAATAAAAAGCTTAGAAAATGACGTTTTCCTTTTAGTGGTATGCTAGTGGTATCGGATGTTGTTATTTCATGAGTAAGTTGAGCAATGTTGCTGAGTTTTTCCACAGGTGTAAAAGTAGGAGTAAGAATAATCTCCTGAATTTTAGATAAATTTTTTGGGGTGCCACTTACCCATTGACCTAGCAAATTTTGAATATGCCAAGGAGTTTCGTTTAGGAGTCTTTGGATTAGGGCTATCTTTAGTTCTGGTGATGTGTCAGGTATTGTAAACATAGTACTTAAGATGGATTTAATTTATATATTATAAAATATTTATCTATTTTAAGTCAATGGGAATTTTTTCTATATAGACGTAAGAAGTTGTTAGTTTAATAAATATCCAATCAGCAGCTACACTATCCCTTCGGGTTACTATAGTAATTGTACTGGATTTTTTGTTGCATACACTGCCATCAGGTTGAACTGTGATTGGTATATTATTTTTAAGCGCACAAATAAAAAAACCCGCCTGATGCGGGTTTTTTTATTGTGTAAAGAGTACTTCTTTAATAATTAATTAGCTTGTTCAGTCCACCAGCATTTTTCAGCAGGATTGGTGGTAGTGTCATCAGAGCAAGCGGACATGGCACCATAATTGCCTTGGCCATTGCTCCAATTATTTGGATTAGAGGGCTGAGGATTGGTGGTCATATTAGGCTTGGTTAACAACAGTATTGTGGTAAAATTTTGACTGAAATAATGGCAGGTCATGGTATTAGAAAAGTCATTATTCCAATCAGCGCCAACAAAAATATTTATAACCCCAGGTTTGAGCGAAGGAGCATTGGGCATAAGTCCAATATACACACGCCAACCTTGAAAATTAATATAGTCGCCTGGAGGTAACACAGGTTGTCCTGCAGTAGCATTATCTTCATAAGCTGCAACAGCTTGGTTAGCAAAGGTGATAGAAGGGCAGCTTGCAACGTTTGCATAAGCCATCATGGTTGTCGCTGAGAAAAGTGCGCTCATAATAAGAATGTTTGAAAGTTTCATGGTTTAAGTGCCTTTTAATTAATTATTACAGTGTAATTATATACTAAAAATATATTTTTGTATATTAATTTTAGTGTAATATCTTAAATTATTGATTTATAAGGGGTTTTTTTATAGTGATTGTACTGGGTTTTTTGCTGCATGCACTAGC
Organism: Gammaproteobacteria bacterium; assembly: GCA_020050355.1. Taxonomy (GTDB): domain Bacteria; phylum Pseudomonadota; class Gammaproteobacteria; order Francisellales; family CACEW01; genus CAIQBE01. The sequence continues at coordinate 12,527 of JAGVKT010000053.1, forward strand.
CTTCTGGGAGAAGTCAAACCCTTGGATCTTCAAATACGAATGGTATCGTCACCAATTTGTAGTTCCGAAAGAGGTATGTTAAAGTTTTGGTTTGTATTTAAACACGAGATGCGAACTGCATGAAAAAAACAAAAGGATTATTCAGTTATTGGTTTAGCTTGGCATTATGGCAACAAATTTTAATCGCTTTATTTTTAGGAATTATTACGGGTTTATTGTTAAAAACACGCGCAGAAGCATTAGAGCCTATTGGCTTAATGTTTATTCGTGCCATTCAAATGTTAGTCGCACCAGTAGTATTAACTTCGATTGTTTGTGCCATTCTTTCTTTAAGTAGTTATAAAATGGTCGGGAGCATCATGGTCAAAGCCCTGGTCATTTATGGAGTGAGTATGGCAGTTGCTGCAACCATCGGTATTCTGGTTGCGAATGGTTTGCACGTGGGCGAGGGTTTGCAAGTGTCTTCTGCTGCTGTACCTGGTTTGGTAATGCCGAGCGTTTCGGATATTCAAGGCGTGGGTTTTGGTAATATTTTAATGAACATCATTCCTAATAGTTCGGTGCAGGCGCTTGCTAGCAATAGTGTGTTACAGATTCTAGTATTTGCTTTTATTTTGGGTATAGCGCTGAAAAATGCGGGTACCGAAGCCAAACCAATTCAAGATTTATTTTTAGCCTTTTCTAAAGTAGTTTTTAAATTTTGTCATATCATTATCAGCTTTGCTCCTTATGGGATTTTTGCATTGATAGCGAGTGTCTTTGGTCATTATGGTTTAGCAGCAATCCTGCCCTTAATAAAATTAGTCGCTGCGGTTTATTTAGGCTGTTTACTTTTAATTATATTTTATTATGGAGGCATATTATTGCTGCGCGGTATTTCCCCAAAATATTTTTTTGGCAATATTATTAGTCCGATCATCACTGCCTATACCACATCAAGCAGTGCCGCAACCTTACCGATTACCATGCGCTGTGCCAAAGAAAATCTAAAGCTTGATACGAGCATTTCTGATTTTATGTTGCCTCTGGGCACAAGTTTAAATTTAAATGGCTTATCCATTTATTTGAGTGTGGCTGCGATTTTTTCAGCACATATTTTTGGTATTAATTTGGGCTTTTATCAATATTTAGGTTTAGTAGCCAGCATTGTAGTCATCGCTGCCGGTGCCGCGGCCATTCCAGGATCGGCTTTAATTGTGATGGGTGCGATCATGCAAGCTAGTGGCATCCCTTTAGGTGCTTTGCCTTTAATTGCGGGCGTAGATCGCTTTAATGATATGGCACAAACAACCACAAATGTCATTGGTGATTTATTTGCAGCAACTTTAGTAGCAAAGGGCAAAAAAATAAGCAAAAAAGAAAAAAACATACTTCGGCATACCAAAGTCACTCCAGCCGGAGATGAAGGAATAGGTAACACCTAAAAAATTCTGACTTCAGTGTTTTGAAGTACAATGGCTATATTTGGAAAAAAATATTTTGGCAGCACAAGCATTAGAAGTATTACAGCAAACTTTTGGTTTTGAAAACTTCCGTTCGGGTCAGGATCAAATTATTCATAGCCTCATTGCAGGCGAAGATAATTTTGTGTTAATGCCTACCGGCGGTGGAAAATCCTTATGTTATCAAATTCCGGCGCTCGTGCGTTCTGGAGTGGCGGTAGTAATATCGCCGTTAATTTCTTTAATGCAAGATCAAGTAGAGGCCTTAAAGGCCAATGGTGTCGCTGCAGCGTATTATAATTCTTCAGTGACTGAAGCTGAAGCGCGCAAAACTTTAGCACAATTGCATCAAGGGCAATTAGATTTACTTTATGTTGCGCCCGAGCGACTCTTAACCGAAAATTTTTTAACACGTTTAGCAGAAATTAATATCGCCTTATTCGCCATCGACGAGGCGCACTGCGTATCACAGTGGGGGCATGATTTTCGTCCTGAATATTTAAAGCTTGCAGAGCTGCGTCAACATTTTCCTAATGTGCCGATGATTGCTTTAACTGCTACTGCAGATAAGCAAACGCGCAATGATATTGTGCAACGTTTACAATTACAAAAAGCACGAGTTCATATCGCAAGCTTTAACCGACCTAACATTCGTTATAGTGTTTTAGAAAAACGCAAACCTTTCGAACAATTATTAAAATTTTTAGAAAAGCGCCAGCAAGAATTTGGCATCGTGTACTGTTTAAGTCGTAAGCGTGTAGATGAATTGGCAGAAAAATTAAAAATAGCAGGCTATAGCGCATTGCCTTATCACGCTGGCCTTCCCGCAAAGCAGCGCCAAGAAACGCAAGAGGCTTTTAAACAAGATAATGTAAATATCATCGTAGCGACTATTGCTTTTGGTATGGGCATCGATAAGCCTAATGTGCGTTTTGTTGTGCATTACGATCTTCCCAAAAATATCGAAGGTTATTACCAAGAAACTGGGCGTGCGGGCAGAGACGGTTTAGCTTCTGAAGCTTTGCTGCTCTATGGCCTGCAAGATATTACTTTAATAAAAAAAATAACAGAAGCTAATGAAAATGCCGAACAAAAGCGCATAGAGTTGCATAAGCTTAATTGCATGACCGCATTTGCAGAAGCGCAGACCTGCCGTCGTCGCGTGTTGTTAAATTATTTTAATGAGCAACTTGAAAAAGATTGTGGCAATTGTGATGTATGCCTTAATCCACCAGAAACTTATGATGCTACCATTAATGCACAAAAGGCATTGTCCTGTGTCTATCGTTTACGGCAAAATTACGGCATCAATTATGTGGTTGATGTTTTACGTGGTAAAGATCATCAGCGGATTAAGCAATTAGGCCATGAACATTTATCAACCTTTGGTATTGGCAAGGATTTAAGCCAAGAAGAATGGTACAGCATCTTTCGGCAATTAATTCATTTAGGTTTTTTAGAACAGGATCTTGCGCATTATTCAATTTTGCGCTTGACTCCACAAGCAAAGCAAATATTAAAAGGGCAACAACAGTTAACTCTGGCAAAACCAAGGCTCAAAGAGAATTTACCCAAAAAAGTAATACGCAAGCAACTGCTTGAGCAAGCAAGTTATGATAAGATGTTATTTGAAAAATTAAGGCAATTGCGTAAAGCACTTGCTACTGAAGCATCAGTACCGCCTTTTGTAATTTTTTCTGATGCGTCTTTAGTAGAGATGTCCAGCCGATTGCCGACTACTCCTGAAGAATTTTTAAGTATTAATGGCGTAGGGCAAAAAAAATTAGAAAACTACGGCACTGTTTTTTTAAAAACGATTATTGCCTATAAAGATAGAAAGGAAACATAAATGGTACAAAACTATGAACTAAATCCAGGAGCTTTAGGCTTAAAAGAATTACATCAATTATTTTCCGGGTCTTATAAATTGGTGCTTGCCGAAGCAGCATGGAAAAAAATAACAGCTTCGCGTCAAGTCATTGATAAGATTATTGCGGAACATAAAACCGCTTATGGTATCAATACGGGTTTTGGTCTTTTAGCACACACACGCATTGATGAGCATGATTTAGCCACATTGCAGCGCAGAATTTTATTATCGCATGCTACCGGAGTAGGTGAATTATTAGCGGATGAAATTGTTAAGTTAATTCTGTTGTTAAAAATAAATACATTGGCGCGCGGATATTCTGGAGTGCGTCCGCTCGTCATTGAAACCTTATTGCGTTTTTATAATGAAGGTATTTATCCTTGCATTCCAGCAAAAGGTTCGGTAGGAGCATCAGGTGATTTAGCGCCTTTGGCGCATCTTTCTCTACCACTCATTGGTGAAGGATGTGTGCGTTATCAAGATAAAATAAGTCCAGCAGCAGAAGTTTTAAAAAAACTTGGCATTCAACCCATCGCTCTGGCTTCAAAAGAAGGCTTAGCGCTCATTAACGGTACACAAGTTTCTGCGGGAATTGCTTTAGCGCATCTATTCGCAGCACAAAAATTATTTGCGGCAGCAGCAACCATAGGCGCTTTGAGTGTAGATGCAGCGCAAGGAAGTGTTACTCCTTTTAATGCCAAGATTCATGAAGTACGAGGGCAGCTTGGACAAATTAAAGTCGCTGAATTTTTAAGGGCACAATTAAAAGATAGTGAAATTTTATCATCGCATCAACATTGTGAGCGCGTGCAGGACCCTTATTCTTTGCGTTGTTTACCGCAGGTTTTAGGCGCTTGTTTAGATAATTTTGCATATGTCGCAACTATTTTAACGCGTGAGGCCAGCGCGGTGTCTGATAATCCTTTAGTTTTTATTGAAGATGATGCAGTTTATTCAGGCGGAAATTTTCATGCAGAGCCTGTGGCGCAAGTTGCCGATTTATTAGCAATTGCTTTAGCAGAAGTCGGAGCGTTTTCGGAGCGACGCATTGCTTTATTGGTTGATCCACATTTTAACGGAAGCTTACCGGCTTTTTTAACACCTAATCCCGGTTTAAATTCAGGTTTTATGATTGCGCATGTGACTGCAGCAGCATTAGCAAGTGCTAATAAATCTCTAGCGCATCCTGCGAGTATCGATAGTTTGCCCACATCTGCAAATCAAGAAGATTTTGTGAGTATGGCGACACATGCAGCTTGGCGTTTAAAAGAAATGTTAGAGAATGTCTGCAATATCCTCGCCATTGAATTATTGGCAGCGTGTCAAGGAATTGATTTACGCCAGCCTAAATTAACAGCAAAACCCTTGCAGGCCATTATAAAAGAGCTGCGTAAGAGCGTTGCTTTTTGGCAAGAAGATCGTTATTTTGCACCTGATATTGAAGCAGCAAGAGTGATGGTCGATAAAATTGGCATACAATATCGTGCTTATTTTTTCGAATAAAAGGATATTTTATGGCTCATGATCGGACGCTCAATGTATTTAAATTAGCAATGATTACGATTATCTGTGTGGATAGTATTCGTAATTTGCCAATCATTGCGCAGTATGGATTTAGTTTAATAACATTTTATATTATTGCTGGCCTTACTTTTTTTATACCGCTAATTTTTATCACAGCACGTTTTGCCGATGAGTATCCGCATACTGGGGGCTCTTATTTGTGGGTACAAGATGCTTTTGGTAAAAAATGGGCCATTGTCTCTATTTGGTTGCAATGGATTTATCAGATGATTTGGTATCCTACAATTTTTGCTTTTATCTGTACAACGATTGCTGCTTTGATTCATCCTGGTTGGGAAGTGAATACGTGGTTTATATTGCCTTTAAGCCTAGTGCTTTTTTGGAGCATTACTTTATTAGCAGCATTTGGCATGAACGCGGCAAGTTGGGTGAGCGCGGTAGGGGCGATTATAGGGACCTTATTGCCTATGTTGGCAATTACTTTATTAGCTGTTTATTGGCTCGCATCAGGTCAACCGGCTCAAATCACTATGACTTGGTCTGCGCTTATTCCAAACCAGCATGCTTTATTGAATTTAGGTTTTTTTGCTAATATTTTATTTAGTTTGTTAGGGCTTGATGTTGCGGCGATGCATGCGGGTGATGTTAAAGATCCAAAAAGTACTTATAAAAAAGCGATGGGTATTGCGGGAATGTTAATTTTAGTATCTTTAATTTTTAGTTCTTTAGCATTATGTATTGTTGTACCACCAGCAAAAATCGGTTTATTAAATGGTTTGATGCAAGCGTTTGTTTTATTTTTTAGTGCATATCATTTAAGTTGGCTTGTTCCGGTCATTGGCTTAGCCATTATTCTGGGTAGCGTAGGTATTGCTTTTGGTTGGATGAGCTCATTGGTGCGGGGGGTGCACGTTGCCTGTGTTTCTGCACAACTATTTAAACCGCTACAAAAACTGAATCAGCATGGTATGCCCCATATAATTTTATTGATCCAGGCATTAATTTTTAGTTTACTTATGATTGTATTTTTGGTGTTTCCTAATATTAATAATTCGTATTGGATGTTATCAGCTTTAACATCACAATTTGCATTAATCTATTATGTAGTATTATTTGCTGCAGCAATTAAATTACGCCATAGCGTTAAAGCAATAAAAATATCTGCAGCAAAAAAAATTGCGCGTATATTTTTACCATCTTTAGCGATTATTACCAGTATCATTGGTATTGCCGTTGGGTTTTTGCCACCGTCTTCAATTCCGGCAGGCGGTGTTCCCAAATATGAGTTGTTACTCGGCTGCGGTTTTATTTTATTCAGTGCGCCTTTGTGGTTTATTTTCAGAAAGATGGAACATACTCAACCTGCTTCAAAATACGAGCCGCTTTCGTAGAAATCACGCTTTTGAAGTAATCATCGGTAGGTTCAAATGTTGCGTACGCGCGCACTCGATTGCAAGCGCATAACCTGCGTCAGCATGCCGCATGACACCGGTTGCCGGGTCATTGGTCAATACGCGCTCAAGGCGTTTTGCTGCTGCTTCTGTACCATCAGCCACAATAACCATGCCTGAATGTTGAGAAAAACCCATGCCCACGCCGCCACCATGATGAATACTGACCCAAGTTGCACCGCTCGCACAATTAAGGAGCGCATTAAGCAACGGCCAATCGGATACTGCGTCAGAGCCATCTTGCATCGCTTCCGTTTCGCGATTAGGGCTCGCTACAGATCCTGAATCTAAATGATCCCGACCAATAACAATAGGCGCTTTAAGTTCGCCCGTGGCAACCATTTCATTGAATGCCAGACCTAGCTTGGCGCGATCACCTAAACCGACCCAGCAAATGCGCGCAGGCAAACCCTGAAAGTGAATGCGTTCACGCGCCATATCTAACCAGCGATGTAAATGAGGGTTGTCTGGTAATAAAGCTTTTACTTTGGCGTCGGTTTTATAAATATCTTCCGGATCCCCCGAAAGTGCCGCCCAGCGAAACGGACCAATACCACGACAAAATAACGGGCGAATGTAGGCAGGGACAAAACCTGGAAAATTAAAAGCATCCGTCACGCCCATTTCCAAGGCCATTTGACGAATATTATTGCCATAATCAAAAGTAGGAATGCCTTGTTTATGAAAGGCCAACATGGCTTTAACATGTTCTGCCATCGATTTTTTAGCGGCAAGAATAACCGCTTGTGGATCTTCCGCGCGCATTTTTTTAGCATGTGCTAAGGTCCATCCTGCAGGCAGATAACCATTAAGAGGGTCATGCGCACTGGTTTGATCAGTGACCATGTCGGGTTTAATGCCTCGGCGCACTAATTCAGGTAAAATTTCTGCCGCATTACCAAGTAGGCCTACAGAAATCGCTTTACCCTGAGCGCAAGCATCTTTAATCCACGTTAACGCTTCATCGAGGTTTTCAGTATGTTGATCCAGATAACCCGTTTTGATCCGTTTTTGAATACTCTCAGGATCACATTCAACGGCAAGCATTGAAGCGCCGGCCATAGTCGCGGCCAAAGGTTGTGCACCGCCCATGCCACCTAAGCCTGCAGTGAGAATCCATTTGCCTTTAAGTTGGCCTTGATAATGTTGTACACCCGCTTCGACAAAAGTTTCGTAAGTGCCTTGAACAATGCCTTGACTGCCAATATAGATCCACGAGCCTGCCGTCATTTGGCCGTACATCATCAAGCCTTTTTTATCAAGCTCATTAAAATTATTCCAGGTGGCCCAATGCGGTACCAAATTAGAATTTGCGAGCAATACGCGTGGCGCATCGGCATGGGTTTTAAAAACACCAACAGGTTTGCCCGATTGAATTAATAAAGTTTCATCATCTTTAAGTTTTTTTAAAGTAGCTACAATTGCATCATAGCATTCCCAATTGCGTGCAGCTCGGCCAATGCCGCCATAAACCACAAGCGCAGCCGGATTTTCGGCAACGCTAGGATCAAGATTGTTCATAAGCATGCGTAAAGGCGCTTCAGTGAGCCAGCTCTTAGCTTCAAGAGTGGTGCCATGCTTGGCTTTAATGATCCGTTTTGGATCGTAGCGCGAAGTATTGTCCATAAACTTCCTTAATGATTAATGAAAAGGCTGATAATGATGTAGAAATTCACTAAGTAAATAAGCGCCAAGTTTAGCGGTGCATTGATCAACATCAAATTTTGGATTGAGTTCAACAATATCAAAACTAATCACTTTGCCAGAGGCAGCAAGCGCTTTTAAGGCAGGTAAAACGTGTTGTGGTGATAAGCCTAAGACCTGTGGTGCGCTAACGCCTGGGGCATCGTGCGCTGCAAAAACATCCAAGCATAAAGTAAAATAAATGGGGGCAGGCTGTGCTAATAATTTTTCAATAAATTGCATAACCATGGGTGCCCCTTCAACATGTATATCATCAGCATACAGATATTCCACTTGCAGGTTATGTGCGGTTTCAAACAAAGTACGTGTTGTACCGTATTTTTGAATCCCCACACAAGCATAATTAAAATCAAGCTGCGCTGCGCGTCGCGCCAGAGCAATTTGTCGAAAGGGCGTACCCGAAGTGCCTTGTTGATTCTGCATGGCCCGTAAATCAAAGTGCGCATCAAAGTTAATGATTTGTAATTCTGGCGGCACTAAATAGTGTTGTAAACCTTGGTAATGGCCCCATGCGGTTTCATGCCCACCGCCCAAAACTAGAGGATGTAAATCATGTTCGAGCAACAAGTGAACTGCAGCACCAAGCGCTGCCTGCGCCGCTTCTAAGGTTTCATTGGGACAAGTGACGGTCCCTGCATCATAAAGTTTAAAGTTTTTTAAAATCGGTAAGCGTGCCAATGCTTGTTTAAGCGCTTTAGGTCCAAAAGCAGCACCAATCCGACCATGATTGCGCCGCACGCCTTCATCGCAAGCAAAACCCAAAAGTGCGAAGCCAGGTGTTTTTTTTTGTAGTGAAGTAAGATCTAAAGGATTAACGATTTGATAAAAATATTCTCCCGCTTCGGCATCGCTACGCCCTTGCCAAAGAGTTAAATCTGCTTTTTGATAATAAGACGTCCAAGCCATGATTGCAAATCTTAGTTAAGAAGGTACAATTGTAGGCAAAAGTATAGCGAGTTGCAACAGCTCAGCAAGCCTGAATTTAAAGATCTTTAGCCTGAAATAGCGATACGAAAGTGAGCGGAGAAATTTTTATGTCATTATGGGATAGTTTGTGGTGCGGCGCCAATGTAGTAACCTGCGCGCAAAATAGCACAACTTATGAGCTGATCACTAATGCAGCGCTAGGGGTGCATGAAGGAAAATTTGTATTTGTGGGCGCCATGAAAGACTTACCCAAAGCTCCAGAAGCGCTTGCTCAAAAAGTGATTGATGTCACTGGCTATTGCATTACGCCAGGATTAATAGATTGCCATACACACTTAGTTTACGCAGGCAATCGTGCGCATGAGTTTTCACAAAGATTGCATGGGGCAACTTATCAAGAAATCGCTCAGCAAGGCGGTGGTATCATGTCAACCGTAAAAGCGACGCGTGCTGCAAATTTTGCTGAGCTATACCAACAAAGTAGTCAGCGTTTAAAAAAATTAATTCAAAGTGGTGTGACTACCGTTGAAATTAAATCAGGTTATGGCCTTGATCTTGAGAATGAAATAAAAATTCTTGAAGTCATTAAAGCCTTAGCAAAAGAGTATCCAATAACGATTGCACCCACTTTTTTAGGCGCGCATGCAGTACCGCCCGAATATCAACATCAGGCAAACGCCTATATTGATGAGATCTGTACGCACATGCTTCCAGAAATTGCCAAAAAAAACTTGGCAACTGCGGTCGATGCTTTTTGTGAAACCATCGCTTTTGATGTCGCTCAGGTTGAGCGCGTATTTAAAACTGCGACGGCGCTAAAATTAAAGGTGAAACTACATGCAGAGCAACTTTCAGACAGTAAAGGAGCGGTATTAGCAGCACAATATCAGGCGTTGTCAGCCGATCATTTAGAACATTTAGATGAAGCAGGCGTTAAAGCAATGGCGGCGGCAAAAATGATCGCGGTGTTATTGCCTGGTGCTTTTTATTTTTTACGTGAACAAAAACTTCCACCCATCGCTTTATTACAAAAATATAAAGTACCGCTTGCGTTTGCGACAGATAGTAATCCAGGCACAGCGCCTACATTGTCATTACCGCTCATGCTCAATATGGCCTGTGTGCTCTGGCGGATAAAACCTGAAGAGGCATTGCGTGGTGTGACCATTAACGCAGCGCATGCGCTAAATTTATCCAAGGATTACGGCAGTATTGAGCCCAATAAATTTGCTGATTTTGTCGTGTGGCAGGTACACCATCCCGATGAGCTTTGTTATTATTTTGGCGTGAACCTTTGTCAAACAATAGTAAAACACGGTATTCAAGTGAGCTTATAATTTTTTTGTCAAAAGCCCAGTTAAAGCTTCTTCGGAGAATTCGCGTTTGTCTATTTTTAAATAAGCCAAGCCTTCGTCTGGACAAAGCAGCGCTTCTTTTATTCCTGGAACTTGCAATAAAGCATGCGTCAAATGCGCATGGTCTCCCGCGTTTTTTTCGAAGTTTAAGCTGATAATCTTAGAGCTCCAATAACGAACAGGTTTCATCAAAGATGCAAGTGCTAACCAAACAAGACTCAGCCCTAGGCTCAGACTAATGACACCATAGGCGCCCCAATGATTAAAAAGATATCCACCTAGGGTTGCACCAAAAAATATTCCTAAAAACTGTGAACTCGAATAAATACCCATGGCTGTACCTTTGGCACCCACAGGAGCAAGTTTAGAAATTAACGAAGGTAAGCTCGCTTCTAAAAAAGTAAAAGCAGTAAAAAATAAACATAAAATCAAGCCCACGCTCAAAAGCGAATTATGAAAATGGATTAACAATAATTGGGTAAGCATTAATAAAAAAATGGCACTGATAAAAAAGGGCTTAAGCAATCTTTTAGCTTCAGAAATAATCACACAAGGAAACATTAAAAAACACGCACCCAATAAAACAGGTAAATAAAAAAGCCATTGCTGCTGTAAATTCATGTGCAGCGTATCCGTTAACAAAAAAGGAATCATGATAAACAAAGCCATAAGCATGGCATGTAAAGAAAAAATTCCAAAATCCAAACGCAATAATTCAGGCAGCGTAAGAATTTTTTTAAATTGTGTGAGTACAGCTTCACTATCTCGATGTAATAAATGTTGCTGAGCAGTAGGCACACCACTTAATAAAATAAAAATAGCGAGCACAGCTAAAAATGCCGTAAACCAAAAAATACCCGCCAAGCCAACCCAAGTGTTCAAAAGAGGACCCAAAACCATAGCAATCATAAAAGAAAAACCAATGACCATGCCCATCAGAGACATCGCCTTAAGTCGATGCTCATCAGCCGTATGATCAGCTAATAAAGCCATCAATGTGCTACCTACAGCACCCGCACCTTGTAGCGCTCGGCCAATAATGATGCCATAAATATTATGACTCATAGCGGCAATAATGCTACCAAACATAAATAAAATCAGCCCAAAAACAATAACAGGTTTACGGCCAATACGATCTGAAAGCATGCCCAATGGAATCTGTAAAAAAGCTTGCGTGCAGCCATAAATCCCTAGCGCAAATCCAATCAAAAATGGCGTAGCCTGACGCAAATGCGGAATATAAAGACTAAAAATCGGCAAGATCATAAAAAGGCCAAGCATGCGAAATGCATAGATACTTGCAAGAATAAAAGTGATTTTACGTTCAAGAGCGGTCATGCTGCAGGATACCGATAGTGTAGCTTAAAAAGACATTATAACATAAATCCAAATATACCCATCGTACTTCAAAATGCGAAGGTATAGAAAAAACAACGTAAAAATTTCACTGTTTGTCCCAAAATCGAAAGCCATGCCGTAGGGGCGTAGCTTGCTACGCCCGGTAACTGCAGGACTTTGAAACTCATAGGCAATGATGATTTTTTTATTAAGCAGGCCTTGCTTCTTCATGTTAATGCCTTTCCGTGCCGGGCGTAGCAAGCTACACTACTGTCCGGAGAAAATGGTAAGACGTTCTCCCCATCCTTTGTATATGATGTTGTTGAATAACGATGGAGGAGC
>JAGVKT010000044.1 GCA_020050355.1 Gammaproteobacteria bacterium
CAAAGTGTAGAGTTCGTTGTAACTCAAGGTCAAAAAGGCCCTCAAGCTGAACAAATCGTTTGCTTATAATTTTTGATAGTAACAAGCAATCTAGTAATGCTAGCCCTATATAAAAATGGGCTTTAAACGATTTCTTTTTGCACAAAATTTCTTTTCATCGCTTCTTAATTCAATAGCGATGAGTTGAACATTTTGTGTGATAGTCATTTTTGGGCTTACTGTCTGGCTATAATGAATCTATGTTAGAAAGAAAATCTATTTAAACTGTTCTCTAACTATTCATTATTCACAATGAAAGATAGCCGCAATTTTCATTTTCCTTTTATAACTGCACTCATCCCAAATGTTGGGCCAAGGCCCAACCTACGTTTGCTGATTGATGGATTCAATTGTGGGATGGATTGAGAATATTACCGTGTACGTCCCTCTCTCGATAATTTTACGGACGCTCCCTGCTATACTTAAGAATAGAAGCTTCATTTAATATGGAAGGGATTGTTATCATGCCTAATCCAGGATTGAAACTATTAAATCTTGGGAAAGCGACGCAGAAAGGCTCATCTTCTGCAAATGCAAAAGATACAAACTCTTCAATCATAGTCATTTCAACAACTATGCCACAGGATGATCGTCAAAAATTGTTAGCTCTTATTCAAGATCAGCATCCTGCAAAAGTCAAGATTTTGAGTCGCAATAAGAATTATGAACTCAGAGAAGGTAATTCAGCTTTAGTTCCTACCAAGTTCCAGCTGTCTAACTCTATTATTAAAGTAGAAGAAAAGTATTTTGTCCTCGGTAATAAAGAAGTAAAAAATTATCGTTTGGGCAGAGGTCAATTTGGCAGTGTAAAACGAATTGTATTTGAAATTAAGCTAACAAAAACAGATTTACAAATAAGTGAACCCCAGGAACCAATGGCCGTTAAAATTATTGATCTTAAAAAGACACTTAATATTGATAATGAAAAGAATGCATCCCAAGTACTCGATAAACTAATCGCATATGGAAAGGGCTCTGAAAAAGGTTATCTTGTGATGCATGAATATAAAGAACCTACGGTTAAGCAAAAATTAACTGAGTCTCCTGAAACTTATAGTTTTATAGAACGATTAGGAACATTGATTTATCTGGCTGAAAATCTAATCACTCTCCACAAAGCTGGATGGTTACATGGGGATATCGCTGCTGGCAATGTTATGATGAGCGGTAACTTAATTGATATGGGAGAAGCGACGCCAAAAAACTCATCTTCTATCAAAGACACAGGAACCCCAGCATACAGAGCACCAGAAGCAAGTATCAAACCTTTATCAACTCAGAGTGAGATGTTTTCTTTTGGATGTCTTGTTGCTGAAATGATGGGGGCTATTAATTTTTCCTCTGAACGAGTTACTGAGATGGGAGTAGTCGCCGAAAAAGCACTTAATCTACAAAATCTAGGATTCATTATAGGTAAAAATGGCGAGAAAATTGAAGAGTTAAGTGAAGAAATGATTAATGCATTAACAGCGCTTATTAACAGAATGACATCCATTACAAATCAGCGCCCTAAATTCGAGGAAGTTAAAGATGAGCTGTCTAGTCTTCAGCAGTATCTGCAACCCCCACCATGTGTTCTTTAATTGCTTCAGTTGAATACCAGCAAGGCTGACTAACGACAGAGGCAGCACTGGGTTATGAGCTGATTAAAAAAACCTATCTCAAAGGAAGACACTTAGTAAAAAGTTGTGGGATATTAATTTACCAGATGCTAAAGACGGTTATGCAATGCTAATTATGAAGGATGGTAAATTTTCATTAGAGACTTATGAGCTTGCCTTGATTTGATGGACACCCTGTTAAGAGAGTAAAATCTTATTTTCTGAGGCAAGATCAGTTGCATTTATTTGAAATATTATCGCTAGACTCCAGTATTTCATGCGGCATACTCTTTTCCTAATTGTTCAAATAAACTGTTTTATAAAGTAATTGGTTGCCACTAACTATTAGGAGAATCAATTATTGGCCGGGAGTGGCTAGATTGTCTGAAGCAATGCAGCTGTGGCCGTGGGCCTAAACCAGTTAAGACCATTCCCCGCACAATTACCGTTTTGTACTTTGTTTAATGAACACCTATCTGCTTTAAAATTATACCAGGATGGGGTAGAATGGAATCAAGCTGAATATTTATTAAACCTTCCCTCAGTTGCCGCGATCAGTATTCATAAACCCCAAAAAAAACAATTGAATAACCTGGCATCGGGGATCTTGGAATAAAATTTAAATCATTGTTGGATCGAAACGACCAAAATTTTCTGGGAGGTATCTTTGTATTGTATAAGCTTCAAGTGAACGATGGGGTATTCGCTATTCATAATTTGGACTGGGTAGAGTCCGGGGAACTATTAGAACTGTTTAAACAAATACCTCCCAAAACAAACCTGGTTGTGATTTTTGAATGTAGATTTAATACAGTAGCGATTAGTGAAATAGAATCAGCGTTAGCATTGATTCCTCCTTCTGTTGAGAGCCTACTCATTAGAAACTGCGTCTTTTGTCATTTAGTACCCCTAATACGTTCTATTCCTTCTACAGTGAAGTCTCTTCATTTAAGTAATAGTCATTATGGAGAATTACCAGTCAGTTTTCTGGTGGAAATGCTGGGTGCAATTCCTAGAACCATTACCTTATTAAATTTAATGAATATCAGTTTGGGTAGAAAACGTTATCGTATTGATGACCTAATAAGAATTTTTCAAGCCATACCTTCTTCAATTCAAAGCTTGTATTTAGATGGAATTGACTTTAATACCAGAGCACCTGAAGAAAAAATTGCCCTTATAAAATCCATACCCTCAACGATCAAAGCTATGGATGTGGATTGGTTGTTGCACTCGGATTTAAAAATAGAACAATTATCATCTCTTAAGAATTACTTTTGCAGAATTGAAAAGATTTATTGCGATGGAACGTTAGCTCAGCAAACAAGTGAAGCAGACGCCAAAACAATAATGTCAATTTTCCCAAACTGTAGAGATATCGTTTTCTTCAATACTCATGTGGATAGGTTCTCTCATAATTCTCAGTTTGATGATTTAAGGCGACGTTGGCTTAATTATACCGTTGATAAAGGATCGCTTTATTATACTCTTTTTTTTGAATTACTAAGAAGAGGAGGGAGAATGAAGCCGAATGGTTCTTATTCTATACCTTCATTAGAGTAAAGCTTGGGAATGTTGGGTCAAAAAATTCCTAACCTACATCACTATTGATTGGCCAAATAAAAAATCAATGGGATCAGACTATGACCCCATTGTTCTTTTCCATGGCATCGGTGGACGCCCTGCCAAGCTTAGTTATAGGCTCCGGACAATGTTAGCTCTCTTGAGGACAATGTATAGGGCTTAATTGTTTCTCCTGGGCATTTTTGTGCTAACAAACTGTTCGGGTCACCATAAAAAAGTGCGGATCCCAAAATGTCGTCCAGCTTCCGAGTTAATTGCCCCTCTGGGGAGTCAGGAGATTTTGTTCGCCTAAACTCTTTATAGTGTTCAACAACTTCAGCTAAGGCTTTGCTATAAGCAACTATGGGAGTGTTTGTTTTCTTGACGTTCTCATATGACTTATTTAATTCTCGCATCAATTTTTGCACTTCTGAGATATACCGACTTCTTGCTTTGGCTTCAGGGCTGTTGAAATCCAGATCTGTCCTAGGTAAGTTCTGAATAGCCTCTTGAACGCTATTTGCTATTTTGCTTATTTCAGTGTCTAAAGTGCTGACATTTATTATTTGACTAATGAAATCAGATTCAGCTATTGCACCCCACTCAGCGATATCAACGCCTAATTCTTTAAAAGTATTCGCGTCTTCATCCGGTATTATATAAGCGGGTTGAAGATTTACCTCGCTAGATAAGGATAAAAGCTTCCCTGAAGGTAAAAAAGAACAATAATTTTGTTGAAAGGTTTTATGCTCTGTTTTGATTGTCAGTAAGATACTATTATTGGCGCTGTATGTAATTGATGCACTGTTAACTGGAGCGCTGTCCAAATTATCTGGGAGCGAATCGTTAAAATTACAGTCTGTTTGATCACCAAAAATTGCAGTGTTTAACTCAAATAATGAACGCAATTGATTGCAAGGTGAATATGGAGCTGGCGTTACTAAATTTCCCGTTGCACTCTTAGCTATAAACCTCACTAGGCCACCAAAATCATTAAAAGTTATTTGGCCATAGGTATCTGAAAATAAAGTTATACTATTGTTTTCTTCAAGGCGAAATCGTGCGGATAGTATTGTTGGAACACTTAAGCACCAAATATCAAGGACAAGTAAATCGGGATTTGACATAGACGATCGAATTGAGAAGATACCTGGATTAGGAGTCATTGATAGTTTTGAAAAACATTGAAGTTTTTTGATTCGTTCTAACATGGTTAACATAGTGTCTCCAATATATAAAAGTTGCTGGTTGCTTACTAATTTATGTTACATTTGCCACCTCAGTGTCAAACGTTAGCTCGTTTGGTAAAATATATATTTATATTGTATAAATACACCAGTATATTGTATATTATTAGATCATTTATGTTCTGGTTTATAAAGGACAATGTTTGGTTATAAAAGGACAATATTTGGTTATAAAGGGACAATATTTAATTATCGAACACATCAAATCAATAGAATCAATGGGGATCGTTGACCCATCTTCTTGGGTCAATGTTGATACATGGTGTATACCATAGAATATATACAATGAAGACACATTAGGTGTTCGTAAATCTCATTCCGATAACTCAAATAATAACAAAAAAAATTAATCCATAAATTTAGTTTTATAACTTGTTCAGGATTAAACGATCTGCTTTATTTCTCTTATGTGCGCTGCAGGCAAAGATTTCAAAGGATCTGAGATCAAATAAGCTGTAGCTAAGATGGTGGTAGGCCCACCGAGATCGGTTATTAGGAACAGGTCTCAAACCACTTCAAGCAGCAATGATTAAGAGTCATTGTTGTGAGCGTTGATGAAAGCGGTCAGATATCATACTGATAATAAGTGGGTTATTTTATATATCGAACGCTGGTTGAAAACGCCAATGCAACAACCCGATGGAATGCTCGTAGAGAAAACTAAAGGTGTTATGCAAGGTGGTGTAATTAGTCCAGTCTTAAGTAATCTGTTTCTTCATTATGTATTTGACCGATGGATGCAAAGAAAACATCCATCGAAACCTTGGTGTCGTTATGCAGATGATGGATTGGTTCACTGTAAAACAGAAGGTGAGGCACGACAGCTTTTGGCTGAGCTCACTGAACGTTTTCAAACGTGCGGTCTCGAACTTCATCCTGACAAAACAAAGATTGTTTACTGCAAAGATGGAAAACGACGGAAGGACTACCCTAATAAGTCATTTGAATTTTTAGGGTACGAATTTAGAGCTCGCGGCTGTAAGGGGACGCTAAGTGGAGACATGTTCACAGGCTTCACACCAGCAGTGAGTAAGACGTCAGTAAAATCAATGCGTAGTAAGATAAGAGCAAGTGATCTAAGAAATCGAAGCCAGCTTAGTCTGAACGACATTGCCAGAATATTTAATCCAATCTTGCAAGGCTGGATGAATTACTATGGCAAATATACTCGCTCGGAACTATACAAAGTCTGGCGTCATTTCAATTCGAGTCTTGTCTCATGGGCAATGAGAAAATACAAGTCGCTCAAGAACAGCAGGGCAAAGGCAATGAGGCTTCTAACAAGGATAGCCAATAGTGAACCTTCGCTCTTTGTCCATTGGCGAAAAGGTATGAAAGGAGGGTTTATCTAATGGAAGCGGAGTGAGTCGAGAGATTCACGCTCCGTTTTGCGAGAGGCGGGGGTTGAAATATCCCGGTCGACTCACCCCCGCGTATGTTATGGGCCGGGCGGTTAAAACGAGTATTTAATATGGATAGTACGATCTGTCAGCATTGTCAGTGTTCGTTTTGTATTTTCCTTATAAGGAAAAACTATCAGAAATTTTTAAACAGTAATGACATATTTTATGGCTCATAACATTCCTACCTTAACAGTCAGCTTCGATTCAAAATGACTAAAAGGTAAGTGATTGCGTCATAATTATGAAAATTGAATCACATGTAATAGGATAACTGAAAATAGCAAAACCTTAATTATAAATTCTACAACTGGAAACTAGTTCTCTAAGGTTCAAATGTATGATAAAGCACTAAATTATTGAGGAGAATACCTTTCAAGAAACATTCTTGCCAAGAACCCTTTTATTTTATAATTTCACAGATTCACCAGTTGACGCCTGGTTCCCTGTATCTTCCCCTGCGTCTGGACTTGGCTATCATTTTGCTCTGGTGCGTGGCGATTGGTCATATGGAGTGGGAGCGCGATGGACGAGCTTTGAGCATGCAACCATGGATCACACAGCCATGATTCGTCTTAATCAAGTTAGAACAGCGGATTTAGAGCAATCACGCAAAAACCTGCAAGCGGGCAACGAGCTTCATAGAATTGGTGATTATTTTCCAATTTACAAATCATCTATTTCTTCTTTTTAAATAGCGCATACAGAAAAATTTCTAAGTTATCTATTTTTTTAGCAAAATTTTTGCTCAAATACATAAGTGGTGTAATACCAATAGCTATGAATAATAGGCCAGGCCCTGGAAGAATAAGCAAAACAATGCCAATGAGAATTAGCAGAACAGAAAACAAAATGACAGAAAACACATAAAATCCACTTTTATTTTTAAAATAAGCATGGCTGATTCTATGCAAGAACAGGAATCGTTTTCCTGGTTTCTTTTTTAAAAACTGTTTAATTCTATTCTTCACGGTGTTTAAAATAAAGCAAGTTATAATTTAATAGTATTATAGTCAAATCAAAAGGCCGCATTCATTTCAAGTCTTTTGAAGTAAGAAATTTTTCAAACAATTTAGTCTATGTATTGGGAATTATCAGCAAAGCAACTCCTACAACCAATAATGTAAAGCCACCTATAAGTTTGCACCACTTTGTATATTGAATACTGATCTTGCTGATGGCAAATACTGCGGAACTGAAAATAATCAAATCATCAAGCATAAAAGATATGGTGTACAGTAAAAGATAAAAATAATATTGCCAAACTGGGAGATTATGTAAAGCCAGGGCTTGGGTAAAAATTGCTGGTATAAATGATGAACAAACAAATTCAATTAAATTCACAACAAATGCTAGTAGGATAATGCCTGTTACTGTCGCTATAGTCAGAGGTGACTGGGCTAATAATTTCATACGCTGCATCACTTTTTGTTTTTGCTCAGTTGGAAGAGTGCACGTGATATCTTTTGTGAAAAAATCCCTTATCTGCAAAACCCCAAGGATAATAGCAAATCCGCCAATTAAAATAACAATAGGATGCATATAACCTATTAACAGGAATGCATTTAACCAGGCTGCCATGAATAAAAAATACAAAACCCCAGAAGAGAAAACAAATGTTCCAACCAAAAGCCAAAGTTTCCTATTATCATGTAACCCCATGACTAAGCCAATTAAGAAAACTAAGGCCCACATAGCACATGGATTGAAACCATCCACCAAACCAAGAAGTACTGCAAGGGTGGTTAATGAATAATTATTTATATCCACTTTTCCGATAAAGGGTATTTTATGGGTTTCATAATTTTTCATCCGCAATGGTATTTGTTTCTTATCACCTTGTTGCAAAGACTCTTCGATTAGAAGCCCCGTACTTTCTTGTGACTTAAAGCCAATAATGGCTTTACCTCTAACAATAGTTAAGGGAACGCCAAAATTTTGTTGAGTAATATCATATTGTTTGGCAGTTAAATCAAATAACTTTCTTTCACTAGGGTTTGTTATATCATGACTGATAATCTTCACTTTATATTTTTTAAGTAGTAGTAGGTTAAATTGCTTTTGTTTGGCACAATGATGGCAGTTTGGAGTATAGAAAAAATGTATTTCTACCCCTTTTCCTTTTATATCATTTGATTTGGAATTAAAAAGCATGGGTATTATTATCAATATGATGAGAATTACCAGAACAAATCTAAATTTATCCTCAGTAAATTTTTTCGCAGTATATCGAATCATTTGAAACATTTTTTGCCTCTAACAATAACAATAAAAAATTATCATTTGATATTTATCATTATGAACCAACAAATCATCAATGAAAAAGTTCTATACTTGATTTGGATTGTTAAGGAAATTGTGTAAGGAATGTGATGTGAGATAAAATTATACAAAAGATACAAAAATCAGAATTCCCTCCGACTAATATGCCTAACTATGAAGCATTCAAATCCTCCTTTGATTGGAAACAAATTAGAGATCAATCGCCGCTATAGCCTCAGTTGCTGCGTTCAAATTCTTCATCAAAGCGGGAATGATAACTTCAACATCTCTGCTTACCATAAACGATGAATGCGGTGTGGGTGTGGGGTTATTATAGTTTGCCACTGGCCCCATGCAAAAAAGAGTCTTTCGCACCCGCCCTTTGCTATCGATTATCTGGTAATTGTCATTAAGCTCTAAACCGCCTAGTGCCTTGTCTTGAATCAAACCTGATTGGCACATTCTATCCAGCAACATTGGTTTGGCATTTTGGGCTTCGGGGTGGTATCGATAGCCAGTAGCATCAATAATATGGGTCGTATAATGTATCTGTCCTGATGCAAAAGACAACTTAAACTGCTGCTTTTCTTCATCATAAACTATGTCGGTAAGCCCCTGATTCTCAATAACGCGGCTGGATTCATACAGTGCTAGTAAAATCCTCGCATTGATGGGTGTAATGCCAGTCAAATAAGCCATAAAAAATGAATAAAACTGCTTGGAAAACTCCACTTTTCCCTCCTCATTTAAACATTCCCACATCAACTGATATGCACGACTGAAATAAAAGTTTTTGATAAAGTTGCGCAGCTCATCGATATTTCCTGCTGTATTATTGACCGGTTTGCAATCATATTTATCCATTTGATATCGCAGTGCAGATTGGGTTCCGGGAAGCTTTTCCCTAACCAATGGTTCTTTAGCGTCTTTTTGATAAGCATTCCAGAATATATTCCTGGCCTCATCAACCCCCATGGTTCTTTTAGGTTTTTCAGTAAGACTTTGTGTTAAAGTATCGAGCGCATTAGTTTCACAGGTATCACCATTGCCTTTAGTTGTGATAACAGAGGGATTTCTGGTTATGCTATGGAGTGTTCCTGTAAATTTTTTCTCTATGGTCAACCAAAGAGCTGCGTCAACAAAGGCGGCCTGACCACCGATGATGTAGATATCAGATCCAAGCGAATCAACATGGCTCAATTGACGGATTTCTTCAAATGGTACATATTCTTGCTTATCCTCAAGGGCAGAATAGTGCTGAGCATTAAGATGCCCAGTGGTTAGAAAAAGTGCGTCGACATCATACGTATTTGAGCCTGATTGTAAACGATAACGGTCAAAATCCAATGGCTTGACATCCATGATATTCTCGCTAAGGACTGCCACATTAATGCCTAATTGTTGGGCTAGGTTTTTTTGCTGTTCATACTGCGCCTTTAAATAATGTCCCACCAGCGCCCGTGGTACGTATGCTTTATCTGCCCGCGGAAAGCTATCTTTTAACATCTCTTGATTTTCGTCCATCCACTTCGTCAGTGAATCTGCCGTAGAAATAAACTTAAATCCTTCTGCGGGGTTATTTAAAGTCCAACAATCCGGACTATCAACTGAATAAGCAAAGCCTGTTGCCAAGTAACGCGGGTTTTTCTCAAAGAGTAAAATAGTAATATCTTCTTGGTTTTCTTTTGCAAGCTCTTCCACTAAACGACAAAATACCGCATTTCCACAAAGCCCCATGCCAACTATAGCGATTATTTTTGACATAAATTCTCCTTTTACTCAAGTTAATAACCTTGGAGCATCATAGTGAGGAAGAGTCTGCAAGTCAATATATATAGGTGGCTATATATTTAAATTATGTACACTTCATATCATCAAAACCTGTAAGTCGCTAAATCCTATTTAAGCAGCAATAGGCAGCTGAAATAAACCGCGACACATTATTTTCCAACGGAAATTTATAATATCAATCACTTTAGCCTTGTCATTATTATCAATTTGATTGGGCGTATAGCCATATACTCCCAAATGGGGGCGATTTTCATTAAAATATATTTGAAATAACGCAAGTTTTGCTTCTAGATCTGACTTAGTCCAAAATAGTGTTTGATCAAATAGTTCGTTTCGACAGATTCGAAGAGTCTTTCTACAATCGGATGTGAAATTAGAGTATATGGTATTTTTTTCTAGTACGATTCGTTATGATTAATTGCTTTCGCAAAATAATGTTTTCATGTCAACGATATGGTAATTATTCAAGTCTATCTTTCTTAAAAAGCTTCGCACACCAATTCGCTACTTACAGCATATGAATAGTCATTAAGTTTGCAACATAAGATAATCATGTATATACTTTATGTATATACAATTGAGTTTGGAGTGATAATATGGTTTACACGAAAGTATTTAAATCTGGCAACTCGCAAGCCGTCAGAATTCCTAAAAAATATCATATTAATAGTGATCGAGTGGAAATAATTAAAAGAGATAATGAGCTTATCTTGAGAGAAAAGCCACAAAATCTCAAAATGGCTTTCAAGTTGATGACCCAGATGCCAGAGGATTTCTTTGCAGAAGGGCGTGTTGATGATAAACCGCAAGAAAGGGAGTTTTAGGAATGTCTTTAAGTTATCTTCTTGATACAGACATATGCATTTATATTATGAAACAAAAACCAAAGAAGGTGCGTGATAAGTTTGAACAGTTAGAAGTTGGTATGGTTGGGATGTCAGCAATTACCCATGGTGAATTATTATATGGTGCTAAGAAAAGTAATAATGCAGAAAAGGCTGAGGATCTCGTTCATCAACTTTGTGACTATATACCCCCTTTGCCTCTATCGTCAAAAGTCCCTGAATATTATGCTGCTATTCGAGCGGAGTTAGAAAGACAAGGCAAAACTATTGGCAACAACGATTTATGGATAGCTTCGCATTGTTTAGAGTTAGGGATCATATTAGTAACGAATAATGAAAAAGAGTTTTCTCGGTTGAATGAATTAAAAATAGAGAACTGGGTTTAATCATCAACTACCAAATACGATTAGTCATAGTTAACGTACTTACTGGAGTCAATAAATACTGGCCATTGTGTCATTTTTTTTGGCCATTCTTGATTTTCAAGATGAGTGTATTCCTACTGTAGTAAGACAGTACTAAATATAATTAGCCGGTTCTATTTGAAGTTATCAATGAAACGAGCTCAGGAGGCCCCCCTAATAGGCAAAGTCTTTAGGAGCTCTTCTTGATTCCCAGGCTTTTTATTTATATAAGACAAAATTTTGTCAATGATATTTTTATCTTTGATAGAAGCAATAATTCGAACATTACCCTAACAATACTGACAGATTGTGATATCAATATTAATTTATTTCCATGGTTTTCTTGTGATGAACATATGCTAATAGGATATATTCGTGTTTCACGGATTTTTAGCATGCCATTGCTACCGATGATAATTTCCCGGGTTTCGCTCGATAATGCGAGCTATATCCGGGCTGATATCTATCTACTGGACTTTTGTTCACAATCCATAGGCTCATCTCATAAACGGAATGGCCGGATTAATAGTTTAGTGTCGTTTGGAAAATAATACCTTCCATTAATGAGCTCGAGAATGACTTTCCGCTTACCCAATCAGCTTGCTCATTATTAAAATAAACTGTTGCAAGATCACCATTTTTAGCGCATGTCCCACGTACAGGGAATGTGCTGCCAATAATATAAGGGAGCAAATCGCAACTACCAGATTTGCATTCACCATTCAGTATCGTTGCATACCCATCAAAGCCGTTAGATCCAACATTAAAAAGATGAAAGTTAGCAGCCCCAATTGCTGAGCCCTCAACATTCATCCCACTCCACATTGATGGTATATCATTCTTGCCATCAACAAATGGACATGCTGCGTTGCATGCTAGGGATAAGCCTAATGATGCAAGCAAAGTAAGAGTTAAACTTGAATTTTTCATATTTACTCCATGTTTAAAATTCGAGGTAGACTATCATTTTTAATTGTAAAAATACAGTGTTACTCGGAAATTACAGAAGTTTGTTCCCCACACTACGCTGCGCTAATGTGGGCTAAGACTACTGGATAATCGCCGGTAATGACGACAAGGCTTCACAAAAGTGAAGAATCAAAGGGGTTGGTATTCCAAGCAAGCGTAAGTCGGGCCTTGGCCCAACCTACGGTACTAATTCATAATTTAGTCATTCTTGTTAGTATGACTAATTTTAAGTGTTGTGCAGATCTTCGATAGGGAGTAACAGCCTGTAAGGCCTCTTACTTGCTTCCATAAATAATCTTTCTCGTCTTTCGCCAGTTTCGTAGCCCGCATCTAAGGGATCTGCACAAATTAAGCATGATTCAGTTGCTCACACAAGGTTTGAAGTTCGGTCAAAAAGAGGTTTAAGACCCTTTTTGAAAAACCGATGCCTCGCCTAACAATTTGACATGCTAAATAAATATTAGATAAAACATCACCATCATTCATCGAGTTAGCTTGAAAATCGAGATGTTTTTTTTCGTTTTTTGCAGCGATAGCAATAATCCAACAAAGAAACCAAGCAAGAGCAGCAATGAGTAGAAGCACATTAATTCGCTCGATTCTATTTGATTGGCAGTATCGCAAGCCAAAGCCATATTGATGGCTTTTGAGATCTCTAAACTCCTCTTCAATTTGCATTCGTTTTCGATAAATAGTCACTATTTTTTTTGCATCATACTCATTTATATCAAACGAGGTAACGAGTAGCCAAGGATCTTTCTTATTTCGTGAGGCGCGATTCGATTGGGTATTATTCGAAGGATTCCCCAATCGATTAAGATGTTTTCGATTCTTTGCTACTTTCTTATAAAGCAGGATTATTCAGCGTTGTTTATAGCTGGGAAGAAATAGGAAAAAGTGGATTCAAAATATGCAGGTTTAAACTAGTTTATTGTGGAGACAACCCAGATAGAAAATCTCCAGAGCAAGTCGAGATGGATTATAACACCAGGAAGAAGAAAAGGGCTATCGGAACTGTGTTAAGAGTGGTAAGAGATACTAAGCTTGCCAATGATATTAAAAGTTTGTATGACTATAAATGTCAAGTTTGTGATACTGCAGGATCTATCCATAAATTTGTGTAAATACCTGTAAGGACTCGCTTTCATAATCACACGGCCCCGCTTTCATCCGCCAAACTGGGACCACATTAATTGCGTCTATCCAAAATTTTGGACCCACATTAAATGATTCTATAATTTTCTCGGCCCACATTATCTGCAGATGGACCCACGCTAATAATTTTATCTTGTGGCAGAGAGCTTGCGAAATGAAAGAGGATTAGTTTTCATTAATTTTGTTCCAGAATACCGAACCCACCTGATTACATCTATATTCTAATTCGTTTGAAGGCAAACTTTAGCCATTTTTAAGTAAACTTTTGTCTTGGTTTGCGCAGCACAAAAACAGCCATTGGTTTGTGTCACATTGGCTATATACATTTGACCGACTTTAAATTTCTTTAACAGTTGTTCGACATCAGGCGGGCAATAATGGTCATCCGTCAATAAATGTCTAATAAGTATTCAAATGTGTTGATGTTTTGGTTTTTTATTTATACAATGTGCTCCAAATATAAAACTTCCTCTATTCTTTGTTAGTGAAAGTTTGAATAATGTTACTTTTAAAATCGTAATTGGAGATTATAAATATGTTAAGCGAACAACAATTAAGAGACAAGGCATATAGTGCATCAACTAAACATCTTACAGAAAAAATGAAAAATAATGCCAATATATGGCAATTAATGATTGCTCCTAAGAATTTATTTACGTTTATTGACCGCTCTAATAATCCACTCTTTGAGATTCAACTTAAATTTGCTGAGTTAGTTTATTTAACTGTATTTATTAAAATGCTCAAAGATCGTGATTTTTCGGAAAGTGAAATTCAGACACTTAAAAAGCAATCTGAAATCCTAGATAAGCAAATAAAGCAACTAGGTCCTGAAAGAGAGCAATTAGGTCAGTTAGTCCAGACTACAGAAGAAATGATGTCGACTTTACAATTTTTGAGCCTTTTCACACCAGCAAATCCTCAAGTCCAATCTTCTTTGAATATGGGGCAACATTTAAGACCAACACTTCGGCTCTGTGATGCAAGTATTAAAGAAGCAAAAAACATAGGTAAAATGTTTGCTGATATCTTTGAGCGCCATGATGCTAAAGTAACATCCTCAAATGCACTTAATTAGTGTTTTTTCTTAAACCCATAATGATACTGCCAATCCCACTCTCGTACTTTCCAATGTGAGCGAGGGTGGAATATTATACATTAAATGAATTAGTTTTGACTTAATCTGACACACCTACTTGAAAAAGTACTTTGTACCGGACAATTTTTTTAAAAAAGCCGTCTTTGCGAACGTAGTGAAGCAATCTAGAGCAGATTTCTGTTCAGAGATCGAACTGGATTGCTTCGCAAAGCTCGCAACGACGGTGCTTTTAAAAAATTGTCCGGTACAAAGGAAAAAGTATTTGACTGTCAATCTTTGTTTGGTCTATAGAGAGTCATTCAATCAAAAACCGCTCCTCATTTTTGGCTGATGCAGCTTTAAGTTTTATGGAAAGCCATAAGTAAGTGAGGTTGGTGTTATTTTGACTGTATTTTTCCTATATTTTAGCTACAGTTCCCGGACAAATCCTATCCTTGACTTTTAGTCGAGTGACGAATCCGGGTTTATTATCCGTTGGGTCTACTCCAAGGCTACGCGGGCTATGGTGATACCTGTTGTGTTGGTTCGGGACAAACTTTATTACAAAGAGAATATAAGAGCGTATCTATTACTGCATCATCGTAAAAATCTAAATCCTTCGGCATCTGATTATGAAGAAATTGTTTAAATTGTTCATTTGTTTCGAAGTTGGCAGATCTATAGTACTGGACGGCAGCCAAGCTCGCTAGTCCTGAGTTTTGAAGTGTCCAATACAAATATAACACTGCAAGCTCATTTTCTTCACTATCCGCAACTTGTGATCTTAAAAACTGCAGTAGAGTTTCGCCATTACTACTTCCTGTCCAATGAGTGGTTTCTGGGAGTCTGTATTTATTCTCAAACAGAAATTCACATATCGAGTATAATTCAATGCATTCTATATTGGTGTGAACAAAAACTGGAGCCATATATTCAAATAAAGAGTCAACTGAATCGTGCATATTGACTATCATGCCTAAGCTATATACTGTTGTAACTTTAAACTGAGGTAATTGGCCTATAAACAGGTCAATATTTTTTTTGCCCAACCCGCCTTCCCCCAAGAAATTTGTAATTGTAGGCTCGAATGGAGTCAGCGGGAGTCGTTCAGACGGTGCAAAAAAACTTGGTCCACTATTTGGCGGTCTTGCGGGGGGTATAGTAGAGGGTGTCGGTTCATCAGGATAAGCCCCCAAAGCGACGCCTTTGAACTCATCACTACCAAAAATTAGACTCACAAGAAACTCTGAGTAGGTGTGTACATTTCGTAAAAGCCCAAGATAAATGAAATCCGTTTCCATACTGCGAACTGTTTGATGCTTTCCAAATCGAGCTCTTAAGTCTTTCCAGCACTTTAAATTTTCTCGCTGAAGGTTCTCTACTAAGTTGTCAAAAGATAAGCTGTCTTCACATGGCCTTAGAAGCCGACGTAAATCCTTTATGAATTGGACTGGATCCTCATCTGGTTTTGAGATTGAATTTCCACCCGCATGCGCTCTAGGGATATGCTTAAATATTGGATTTTCGAGAATTAGACTGGTGACGGAATTCAAACTTAGGCCTGGAATCTCAGCATCAGAAAGAATATTACTTTTTAAAAATTCTGTCATTTCTTTAGCTGATGTAACCTTTGCCGTCTGCGTACGTGTTTTTAAATCCTCCCAACTAAAAATCCGACAATCAACCATCCTATATATAAATTCCTTCACTGATATATCAGAACCCGCTTGTTTTAAAAGTAATATATATAACTGATGTTGAAAAATTATACTTTTCGCTATAGGGTCATCTGAAACAGTATTGGGGCTGGTTCCTGCAGGTATTTTAGGTTTAATCAGTTGCGCAACAACTCTTCTGTTTATAGAATCAATACCAGCAAAAGCAAAATGTGCAACTAAAAAAAACTCCAGGTCTTGGTTAGTATGTATTCCATATTTCAAAGTCTGTTTGCTCAAATCATTCCAGCTTTTAAGTCCACTTTTAATGAGATTATCTGCAAATATATCTACTGACTGGGGAGCTCCCGCATAGTCTTTTAATGTATCTCGCAACTGAGTTTTAAATTGCTCAATGTTTGAGTCTGGTGTTTTCTGCTTCATAGGCACCTTTAAAAATTGGTTTATGTATCAAACCTGATAATTTAATCATCAGAGTTCTGGTTCAGGGATGATTTTTTTATTATAGCTCACATCTAGCATTACTTATTGATATTCTTATTCTAAGAATGGTAGATATCTACATGGGGCAGATCGGATAACAAATATCTTGGTCCGACCCCTAACGAGTTGTTCTGTTTGGGACAGTTGGGACACTATATATCAATTTTCAAGTTGTAATTTTTCGGCAGGTGATATGATTCGCGATTCGCGAATTACGAATTAAAAGTTTATCAACAGAATATAGACTTGTTTTAACAAAATAGCTTAGCAATTATGACAATACTCGTTTAGCGTCTTTTAAAAGAAGAACTAGCTGGTTTGCTCTTAGTGGTGATTCTTCAAAGCCAAAATGTTTATAAAATGATTCGGCTTTATCGACAATTGGGTGAGTAATGATAGCCCTAACGCCCACCTCGTTAGCGACCATCAATGACCGTTTAATAGCATCTTGTAACAAGCCCCGGCCTACTTGTTTACCCTGATAATTTTTGCTGACCGCCATTTTAGCTAGAATAATCACAGGAATAGGATAGTTTCCCATTCCGTGAGCGATTCTTTTAGATACCTCAGATTGCTCTACTTGCCCGACAGTCAAGCTATAAAAAGCAACAGGTGAATCATCATCAAAAACGACGTAGGTTTTAGCGGAACCACTTCCACCAGCTTGCTTTGCATTTTTTATAAACCATGTATCAAGATTTTGATTGCCACTATCAAAGTTATTGATTTCAATTTTATTATCAAGAGGGACTGGTTTTTTTAGCATTATTCATCCCATGGTGATGGCTTGGAAAATAATTTTTTCAATCCTTCATTATCCATGGGTTCTCTGTCAAGCAACTTTGAAAACTTTTCAAACTTCTCATTGGACACCATAAAAAGTCTTTGGTCTAACAATGTTTGCTCAGCAGCTTGGTATGCCGATTCTAAAATAAACTCAGAAGCTGATTTCTCCTTTATTTCAGCAGCCAATTTAATAGCTCTTTCTTGGGCAGGGGATATTCTCAATCCAATTCGGGATGATTTTCCTGAAAGTGAACGAGCTCTAGTTGGTGCACCTCTTTTTTTTCTAGGCTTTGTATCGTCGTTTTGTTTAACTGGTTCCATAGATGCATACTCGTATATATGTATAATTAAATGTTAGTACAATGTATGTACAAATACAATTATACCAACATCTGCAATGAAAAAGATTTTTGATAAATTAAAGTGTGTCTGTCTATTTTAAGTGGCTAGATGAAATTTTATAAAGACTTTTTATCAAAAGATAATTGATTTGAAGACCCATAAAAATCTTCTGGTTTCATTACATTGGCAACACCCAATTCTTTAGCTCTTTCCAGATCACCCGAATATTGACTAACAACTGAAACTGAATCACGAGCTTGTTTAACTAAGGTGTCAAGCAAGCTTGTCGTAGAAGGCAGCTGGGTTTTAAAAGAACCATAGCGATAGGATAAGCACAGAAATATATTTGGTAGTATTTCAACAGGTTCTTGAGAATGAGTAATACTTATATCTGCTTTAAGGTTGAGTTTTAATTCAGCGAATGTTTCCGAGAAAAGCGTCATAATGGCTTGGATGTTTAACTTATTTGTATTTGAAATTAAGTAAACTGGTTCCGCTTTTGCTCTTTCTGCAAGATAAGCAAATCGATCATGCTTGTCTGGTCCAATTTGAATACTTGCATTCCAAGCTTTTGCTAGTAGCTCATGTCTGCTGTCTTTGCTCAACTCATTCATAAAAGGAAAAATTTTTGAAAGATTTTCTAAAAACGCATCAGTAGAAATTTTTCCAAGCTTGTACGGCTCAATCAATTCTTTGTAATTTAATTGATATTGAGTCATCACCCAAAGATAGTTATATGAATCCTCAAAAAAACCCGGCATGCTTTTCAAGCAACCATGACTATGCTCTTTGCATAACCTGACAAACGCACCAACTGTTTGTTGAATGGAATAATCATGAGTAGTGGATAAATTTACAATCAATGTCATTGTTTTACCTTCTTAATAAAACCTATAAAAATTCTTATCCATAACCTTTTATTCAAAGAATTCGAATATTTTAGATCATGCATTATACTTTGTGATCGTGAAATGGCAAACAGATGGCATTCAATATATTTAAGGTTTTAGAGAAACATAAGCTCCCAAACAGTTAAGTAAAATAGTTCCAAATCGATAAATTATACACGGGACAACTGAGGCAAGTGGGGCACCCGCGTCATTACTGGGATATTGCCGTCCCCACCTCAAATTATTCGTGTGGGGCATAGGGGACACTTTCTATTTTTTAGTTATATCCTGCATCAATTAGTATTATTTGATAACACTTAATTTTAATCAACACTATCTCCCTTAACATGCTTTTGGGAATTAAGTAATACTCTTTTCGAGCTTTTTGAGCTTTCGGCAAGCCTGCGTGCTTCTAGACAACGTTATTAGTTAACCTATAGCCTCGATAATATCCAAGAGGTATGGCTCATGAATAAAGAAGTTGATAGGCTCGAATCGATCAAGTTTGCATTCGAAAATTGGCGAAAGACTAGAAAGAAACAAGGTAAAGTTCCGGATTATTTATGGAAGCAAGTAAGATCTCTCACAAACAACTACTCCCGCACAACCTTAGGTGTATCTCACGATGCACTGTCCCTGTAGTAGGGAGCCATACAGGGTTAAACGATACCACTAACCCAGTGGAATCCAGCATATACACCATCATAGCTTTGGTTTGATACAGTATATCTTTTTGGGCCTTGAAGGCCACTACCAACCAGAGGGTAGTTGGTCACAAGTCCTGGTACAGCTTTAAAATAGGTCATCCATTGATATCCCGCATCAATACTCATCATACCGTTTATAAAAGAAAACATATAGCTACCACCTACTTTAATTTCCAGTGCTGGTACAACGGTATCTTTTGACGCTTTCAATTGAGTCACTTCGACAAGCTGAAGAGGTCGAGGATCGTTTATGCTTGCTTTTGTTTCACAATTTCCCAGAAGAATAGAGGCTTGACCTAATGAAGTGAGCTGAAAATTATTGAATAATTGATTAGCAAAGCCAATGCCTGCTGTCGGCCCTACGCCACTGAATTTAGATTGTTTGCGAGTTGTGTATACAGATGCAGGATAACCTACAACCTGTTGTATTAGGGTTATATTATTTTCAATTTTTACTGCTTGAAGGCCAGCAAAGAAACGGAATTTTTTTCTTTCACTCACATCAACATATTGACCTAAAACGGCATTGGCTTGGTCTAGTTCATTTTTTAGTACAGGTTTGTTGGCTACAATAGGGTTTCCAAGAGCCGGTTCAGAAGTTAGTAGATTGTATGTATTAAAGTGCGTTGTATCATCAAAGTGAATCCAATTGACTGTAAGATCATTACCAGTATTGAAGTGGTATGACCCTTCGAGTTGAAAAGCAAAATCCCGGTCTGGTTTTACCTCATAATAAGTAGGTGGCCTGTATTGAAATAAGCTTTCAAGAAAAGCATAGGCATAATCACTATTATATGAAGGCCTAAGATAAAGCGCCCGAAAACCAAAGTCCCATTTTGTCGCCTGACAAGGAACCGTAACATTATTAGCCTCGCACCTCATGGTCCCAGAATAAACGGGCACCATTAAAGTTACCAAGGTTACAGCAAGATATTTCTTCATGTTCTCTATCCTTATAATTTATTTGCTAAATCCGTAAAACTGATAATCATCCATCATAAAAGTTTCATCTAATAAATACAAATTCCCTGATTCTAAGGACTGAGGGGTGTTTTCCATCGTTATTATCTCCAATTTGTACGGTGATAATACTCTATAAACATATTGGACTACTTGGGCGTATATCGGGGTCAGACCAAGATATTCTTGTAATAAACAGAAGGATACCTGATAAAATACCCTTGTTTTTACTCTTAGAATCTATTTTTAAAGTTTAAAATGACTTTTAAAAGAATCATCCAGAAAAAATTTGTTTATACTTTGATTCAGAACTTTTTATCTTCTTAAAAGACTTATTTAGTCTTCATATTTAGCTTTTAAGAGTGAAAATAGTGACATTTTAAGAGATAACCTTTTGTTTATTAAAAGAATAACTTGGTCTGGCCTCTAACGCTGTTCCCTAGGCAAGATTGCAAAGAACTTTTTCATGGATCAAGTCAACAATAGGTCCATTTCGTTTTGCACCAACATATAACCCCAACCAGTTGAATTATTATTGCACATACTGTATAATGTTTACCTTAATTTTGTGGAGACAACGATGAGCGATTCAAATAATTCGATTTTAAAAGAAGCCTTACACGCATTTTTATACGATGAGATAAAAACTACCTATCGATTTTCTTCCGATAAAACTAAGTCCGATACGATTTTTGATAATAATGAAGATGAAATTAAAAAATGTTTGAAGCAGTGTTTGCAAGAGCTTCCAGCTGAAATTACGCAAGTGGATTTTAAAGAACATAAAGGATTTTTGAATGATCTCTACGGCTTTTTGTTTTCATTATCGAAACCACAAAAAATTCTGGGAGGAATAAGTGATTTGAAATTTTTGATGAAAAGACATATTGATTTTCAAGACAACACACAAGATTCT
The DNA here is from genome assembly GCA_020050355.1 of Gammaproteobacteria bacterium. Lineage (GTDB taxonomy): Bacteria > Pseudomonadota > Gammaproteobacteria > Francisellales > CACEW01 > CAIQBE01. The sequence goes on from JAGVKT010000044.1 coordinate 21,115, forward strand.
TTGCATTTATTTAATCAAAGACTGATATCAGGATGCATTAGTTTTGACATCTTTCGTCAAATTTTTGGATATATTCCTCTTAAAAAAGATAATTTAGGACTGGCAGCAACCTGCCGTCATTTTAATGCCTTCTGGAAAGAACAACGCCAGATATCTCAGGCGAAACCTGTCGAAGAAAGTAAAAGCACGTGCGTAGGTCCTGGATAACCATCTGGTAAAAAATCATAATTAGCATTTAATGAAGTAGGAGTTCTTGTGTAGGCTGGAATATTGCATACTTTAATTTTGATCTTTTGCTTAGGCAAATCTCTTCTTGATGGTGATGTCGTGATGGTGATTTGCCATTTATCAACTTTGATGTCTTGATACTCTGGTTCATTAGACATTTCAGATGGCTCTTTAACTATGATTTCTAATCCATAACGATCAGCTATGTAACTTTCAATACAACTTTTCATATCCATTAAAAGTGAAGTCGTAAAATCATAACCTCCAACAAAATCGAGGTCTTCACTAAATCGTTGTGAGCCATAGCATAAACGAAGCGACGTGCCTCCTTGAAAAGTCAATCTATCTAATAATCCTGCTTTATCCAATGCAAAAAGCAGGTCGTAGTGTAATAATTCCTTTTCAATGACTGGTCGCATATGAGAAAAGCCTTCTTCTCTCATCGCAAGTTCTACTAAAGCATTAAAATCTTCTCTGCTCGTGGGTGTTGCTTTTATTATGCTAATTCTTCCGAACTAATTAAATTAATATTACGGCCTACACGCTTGATATCTCGCAAAGCGGTTTCTTTGGCGGCGATTCTAGGAGGGCGCCCATTTACTTTAGATGTGCTTTCAAGGATATCAATAACGGTACGTTTGGTATGTGTAAATTCAATAACGCCATAAGCTGTGTTATAGACCCCTTTACGACCAGTCGTAATGATAGTTAAACGGTCAATGGGGATTTGTGAAATTACACCATACTCTGACTAAAGCCCGAGTTAATTAGCTTTAATTGGTTGTCTGTATTATATATGCCCTTCTTTTTGTAAGACTTCTTTTAACAAATCTAGTTTTCTAACTTCTTCGGGATTGATGAAAAATTTAATTACTTCTTGAGGA
>JAGVKT010000115.1 GCA_020050355.1 Gammaproteobacteria bacterium
GGGGTAACGTACGTGGCTATACTCAAGGTGCGATGGGGCCCAATGATACCAATATTTGTACTGATTCTAATTCATGCAGTGTAGGTTCGACGAGTGAAGGGGGCGCACTTGGAGGTAACTTAATGCTGTACTCTAGTGTGCAATTAACTTATCCCGTACCTTTTATGACCGATAACCCTAACTTAAAATTGATTAGCTTTGTGGATATGGGTAACGTTTATAATACTTATTATTCGGCTAATGTTTGGAATTCTAATAGCTTGCCTTCGCGGCCTAATTTTTCTAATTTGCGCTATACTGCTGGTGTGGGCGTAGAGTATGTTATTCCTATGCTTGGACCGGTGGGTGTCAGTTTTGCATTTCCACTTAATAAAAAACCTGGGGATAATACCACGATCTTTCAATTTACTATGGGAACATTTTTTTAATGAGTATTGCTTGCGGTACTCTTATTCTGGTGCCAAAAAAGCTTTAAGAACGTTGCAAGCAAGCGTTCTTAATAAAAAAACTAAAGGAGTGATTATGAAGTTGTTGAAAACAATAATGGTAGTAGGTGTAGCTGCGTTTTTTTTGAATGTTGCTAATGCGGTTGATAAAATTGCAGTGATTTCTTTGCAAACAGTATTTCAACAAGCGCCTCAAGGTCAAGCGGCTTTAGATCGCTTAAAACAGCAAATGACTCCACAAATGAACAGTCTGAAAAAAATGCAAGATCAATTAAATGCAGCAGTTACGGCATTTAACAAAAACAGCCCTACTATGTCCGATGCCGATCGTACTGCGCAAGAAAATGCTTTGAATCAGCAACAACAAAAATTCCAACAACAAGTTAACGCGTTCCAAACTGCTCAAGGTCAACAACAGCAAGCAGCTGCTCAAAACTTCCAGACAGATTTAGTCAATGCAGTACAAACAGTAGCTAAAAATGATGGTTATACCTTAGTGATGACGGATCAAACTGTGCCTTATTATAATCCTAGTTATGATATTAGCGGTGAAGTTGTTAATTTAATGAAAAAAATGAAGTAATTTTTAAGGTCCTCTTGTGAAGAAATATGCTTTAGCGGATTTGGCGCGTCTTCTTGATGCTGAGTTGGTGCTTGCAACTCAGGCGTTTGATATTGAAGGATTAGCGTCCATTGATAAAGCTGGGCCACAACATATTACTTTTTTTGCGAGCAATCCTAAATATCAAAAATTTTTGGCAACTACGCAAGCAGGCGTAGTATTGATTACGCGAGATTTGTTAGCGCGTTGTTCTAGAAATGCCTTAGTTGTCAAAGATCCTTATGTTGCTTTTGCAAAAGTTGCTGCTTTATTTGAACAGGCACCTCAGGCCGTTATTGGAATTCATCCTTCTGCAATTATTGCGCCAGATGTTAAGGTTCCCGCTTCGGCATCCATTGGGCCTTTTGTGGTGATTAGTGCTGGAGTGCTTCTTGGTGAGCGTGTGGTTATTGGTGCGCACTGTGTTATTGATGAACAGTGTGTTATTGGAGCAGATTCAGAATTAAAGCCACGAGTTACTTTGTATCATAAAGTAAAGATGGGTCAAAATTGTTTGATCCATAGCGGTGCAGTCTTGGGGAGTGATGGTTTTGGTAATGCTAAAGAGCACGACCGTTGGATCAAAATACCGCAATTAGGTGGCGTGGTTTTGGGTGATGATGTAGAAATTGGTGCCAATACTACTATCGATCGTGGTGCAGTTGAAGATACTCGGATTGGTAATAATGTGCGTATTGATAATCAGGTTCAAATTGCGCACAACGTTGTGGTTGGAGATGGTGTAGCGATGGCTGCACAAGTAGGTATCGCAGGTAGTGCTGAGATTGGACGCGCTTGTTTGCTTGCTGGCAAAGTGGGTGTGAATGGTCATATTAAACTTGCTGATCAGGTAGTGGTTTTAGCGATGTCTGGCGTTGCGAATGATCTTGATGAAGCAGGTGTTTATTCGGCAGCGATTCCTGCGCGTCCAGTATTGCAGTGGAATAAAACTATGGTGCGGTTAAATCGTTTAGAAGCCTTGGTAGAAAAAGTGAAATTAATATGGAAACATTTAGGTTTAAAGGAATGATTGCATGAGTGAACTTAATATTAAAGAAATTTTAGATTTGTTGCCGCATCGCTATCCTTTTATATTGCTTGATCGCGTACTGTTATGTGAGCCTGGAGTGCGAGTGCGTGCTCTTAAAAATGTCACTATTAATGAGCCTTATTTTACCGGCCATTTTCCGGCTTATCCAGTTATGCCTGGTGTATTAATTTTAGAAATTATGGCGCAGGCGATGGCTGTGCTTGCCATTAAAACCATAGAGGCAGAAGGTAATCGTCGTGATGCACAAAAAATTTTTTATTTTGCAGGTGTCGATGCCGCACGTTTCAAAAAGCCAGTTATTCCTGGGGATCAATTAATTATTGAAATAAAGCTGATTAAAATTAAAAGCGATGTAATCAAAGCAGAGGCAAGCGTTTTTGTGCAAGATGATTTGGTTTGTTCTGCTGAATTAATGGGTGCGTATAAAGGAACCTAATGTGATTCATGCAACGGCAATTATTGAGCCAGGAGCTCGGCTTCACCCTTCGGTAAAAGTAGGTGCGTATTCTATTATTGGTCCGATGGTTTCTATTGATGCTGAAACCATTATTGGGCCTCATGTAGTTATTACTGGACGCACGCATATTGGCCAAGCCAATCAATTTTATCAGTTCTCTTCGATTGGTGAAGCTTCACAAGATAAAAAATATCAGGGTGAAGATACGCGTTTAGAGATAGGGAGCCATAATATTTTTCGTGAATGTGTTACCGTACATCGAGGTACGGTGCAGGGTGGCGCAATTACTAAGGTTGGTCATGATAATTTGTTTATGGCTAATGCTCATGTTGCGCATGATTGTATCATTGGTGATCATAATATTTTGGCGAATTCCGCTGCATTAGCAGGGCATGTGTGTTTAGATGATTACGTTATTATGAGCGGCATGTGTGGCGTGCATCAGTTTTGTAAAGTGGGTTCACACGCATTTATTGCTACCGCAAGTATTGTATTAAAAGATGTTCCTCCTTATGTAATGGTGATGGGCGGTGCTGATCCTACAGTTTGTGGTTTAAATGTTACTGGATTAAAGCGTCGAGGCTTTTCAACTGAGACAATTCAAGTGTTACAACGTGCATACAAAGTCATTTATCGCCAGGGGTTACGTGTAGAGGACGCAATTAAAATTCTTAAAGAGATGGAGCAGCTCTGCCCAGAAGTTAAGCTCCTTACAGATTTTTTAAAGAGTTCTGAGCGTGGCATTATTCGGTAAAATAAACAATTATGATTGATTCTACTGCTTTTGTTCATCCCAATGCAAAGATAGCTGCTGATGTTGTTATTGGCCGTAATGCTTATGTTGATGCAGAGGTGGAATTAGGATCAGGTTGTGTGGTTAAACCTTTTGCGATGATTACAGGCTTTACCAAGCTCGGAAAATTTAATACGATTTTTCCTTATGCTTGTATTGGTGAGGCGCCTCAAGATGTTTCTTATGATAATGAACCTACACGTTTAGAAATTGGTGATCATAATATTTTTCGTGAAGGTGTGAGCGTTCATCGTGGCACTGTTAAAGGTGGGGGGGGTACGAAGATTGGTGATCATAATTTCTTTTTAGCCTATAGTCATGTGGGTCATGATTGTCAAATTGGTAATCATAATACGGTAGTTAATTTTGTGGGTTTATCGGGGCATGTATTGGTTGCAGATTATGTGTTATTAAGTGCTTATTCTGGTATTCATCAATTTAGCCGCATTGGTAGTTATGCGATGATTGCGCATGCGGCAATGGTATCGCAAGATGTGCCGCCATTTGTTTTGGTTGCGGGGGGCGATGATCCTTATACCGTAGGTTTAAATACTCGAGGTTTGCAGCGCCGTGGTTTTAGTGATGATCAGCTTCTTTGGCTTAAGCGTCTTTATAAAATTTATTATCGTAGTCAATTATCTCAAGCTGAAGCTTTGATACGGATTCAAGAAGAGATTTTGCCGCATTGTCCGGCAGCGCAGTTGTTTATTGATTTTGTAACAACTTCGCAACGGGGTATTTTACGCAAATAAGAAAATTTTTTAAGCGTCTTCAAGCTTTCTGGTGCGGGGTTTTCTGGGTCTGCGATCAGGAATGCTGTTGCGTTCGATCCAATCGTATAATGTTTGAGGATGGCAATTTACGAGCTTAGCAATGGAGGCCTTGCTGATAGAAAGCTCTAAATAGCGCGTGATTTCTTTTTTGAATTTGTCGAGTTTGAGTGCTTTGTTTTTTCTGCCTTTGGGTCGGCCAAGAATTACGCCCATGTTGCGGCGGCGTTCAATTGCTTCAATGTTGCGACGGCTTACATAATCTGCTTCGATTTTGTGTAGCAGTCCGATGAGCTCAGCAACTTTATATTGTGCTTTACCTGTATATTGCATAGCGTATTTTACAAAATGGATCGTGATGCCGCGGTCGATTAGATGAAGTAAGAGGTCGAGCATTTGATTCGCTGAGCGTGCGCACTGGATAGCATCGTACATAATGATAATATCGCCTGTAGTAGCATTTTTAAGTAATTTGCCTAGGCTGCGTTCTTGCCAGTTTGATTGGATAGGGTGGGCTTCTGTGATTGCTTTGTGTCCTTTAAAGCCCTTTTGTTTGACGTAATGTTCCAATTCGTTTTGGGCTGTTATTTCCATATCAGAAGTTTGATATAAATATACGTTGCTCATAAAACGCTCCTATTTGTTTATTTTTTGCTTATTGATAAATAAGTGAAATTAAAGTTTTATTTAGTAAGTATTGTACATTTTTATAGGGGAGCCTCAAAGTAAATAATTAATTTTTTTAGTTTTTTTGTGGAAAAAAACATAATAAAACATTTATTTATACAGAAATACCTAAAATTAATGTGTTTTACTACGTGAATCGAGCTTGTTTTACAACATATAATTTTAAATTATAAAACATATTTCGCTATTTTAAGTATTTATTTATACGTTGAACAAAGCTGTTAGGGTCAGATAAATTGCCGCCTTCAGCCAATAATGCCTGTTCAAATAGGATTTGGCTCCAGTCCGCCAGTATAATTTGGTCATTTTCGGTTAATAAACGTTCAACTAATGGGTGTTGGGCGTTAATTTCCAAGATTGGTGCACTGGTAGGCACCATTTGCCCTGCTTGTTGCATCAGTCTTTGTAAATGTAAGCTCATATCTTGAGCATCCGCCACCAGGCACGAAGGAGAATCGGTCAGGCGTTTAGAAATGCGTACTTCTTTGACTCGACTTGTTAAGAGTTCTTGCATTTTTTTGAGTAGGGCGTCGAGTTGGGGCTGTTTGGTTTCATCTTTTGTATTGTTGGTATCTTGATCTTTAAATTCGTCAAGCAAGACATCGTCTTTGGTAATAGATTTAAAGGTTTTGCCTTCGTATTCACGTAGATACGCCATCATCCACTCATCAACCCGATCTGCTAATAATAAGACTTCAATGCCTTTTTTGCGAAAAATTTCTAGATGTGGGCTGTTTTTAGCGGCAATGAAATTATCAGCAATGATGTAATAAATATGCTTTTGTTCGGGTTTCATGCGTTTAACGTAATCACTCAGCTTGATTGCTAAGGTATCGGCGCTATCGAAAGTACTGTTAAACCGTAGTAATTCAGCAAGTTCTTGTTGGTTTTGAAAATCTTCACTAAAGCCTTCTTTGAGCACGACACCAAAATTTTTATAAAAATTTTGATATTGCTCATGGTCCTCATCGCTCATTTTTTTAAGCTGCCCCAAGATTTTCTTGGTCATATTGGCTTTCATTTTTTCTATCATGGCGTTTTTTTGTAAGAGCTCGCGTGAAACGTTGAGTGGCAGGTCATTGGAATCAACAATTCCTTTAACAAATCTTAAATAATTCGGAAGAATATCTGCATTATCCATAATGAATACCCGTTGGATAAATAGTTTCAAACCCGCTTTATGTTCGCGATCAAATAAATTAAAAGGCTGTGCTGCAGGTATAAAGAGCAGTGCGGTATATTCTTGCTTACCTTCTACTTTAAAGTGCAAATGACAGAGCGGATTTTGAAAATCATGGGCAATATGTTTATAAAAATCTTCATATTCGGTCGCAGTAATTTCATTTTTAGAGCGTGTCCATAAGGCTTTGGCGCTGTTAATTTGAGTAAATCCTGGGGTTTTATCTGTATCTGTGCCTTTATCTTCTTTGAGAAGAATAGGAAACATAATGTGATCAGAGTATTTATGGATAATGCTTTGTAGACGAAAATGATTAAGTAATTCAAAATCTTCTTCGCGTAGGTGTAGGGTCACTGTTGTTCCGCGTTGCTCTTGTTCACAGCTGCTCACAGTAAATTGGCCATCGCCGGTTGATTCCCAGAGTACACCTTGATTTTTTGGTGTGCCGGCTTTGCGACTGGTAACTACTATTTTATTAGCAACCATAAAAGCTGAGTAAAAGCCTACACCAAATTGTCCAATTAAGTGCATGTCTTTATTTTGATCGCCGGTTAAAGTGTTTAAAAATTTCTTGGTACCTGATTGAGCAATGGTGCCAAGATTTTCGATGATTTCTTGACGATTCATGCCGATGCCATTATCAGTGACGCTCAAAGTTTTTTGCGTTTCATCAAAGTCGATGGTGATTTTTAATTCAGGATCTTGTTCTAGGAGTTTTGGATCTTCCACACTTAAAAATCTTAATTTATCTTCAGCATCAGAAGCATTAGAAATCAATTCACGTAAAAAGATTTCTTTATTGCTGTACAACGAATGGATCATTAATTGTAATAATTGTTTTACCTCAGTTTGAAAGCCAAAAGTTTCAGTGTTACTCATGAATGTTTCCTTAAATTTTAAGACAGTGATAATTAAATAGGGGTGGAGTAGGAATTTTTCAAGAGTGAATCTTTCGGTATCTTGAGTATGTTATTTACAAAGAGATTACCTTAACTTAATATGTATTTGTTTTGAACAGGTTTATTAATCAACAAGCTGTGGGGAAGCAATGCCTATTACTGCATTTGATCAGTTTAAATTATTTTGCTCAGGTAGGTTTGATGACCTTAGTCAAGCAGAGTGTTATTTTAATGGTGTTATTGTAGCGCGCGATCTTGAAGTCGCTTTGGTGCTTTATAAAAAAGCAGCAAATAATGGCCTTAAAGGCGCTTACTATAAAATAGGTTTAATTTATCAACAGCAAGCGGGCAGAGAACAAGAAAGTGCAGAAGCTTATTATAGAGCTGTGCTTGAGGGTGATCTTTTAGCAGAGGGAGGTTTAAAAGATCTTGCTGAGAGCTGGATATCACACAGCTTTAGCTCATTTAGAGCGTTTGGCAGTTACAGGCGATAAAGAAACAAAGCTTGCTGTAGCCGCTTTATATCGAGAACCTTATCTCAATTGTCCTACGAAGGCAAAAGTATGGGAAGAAAGAGCAGGAGTATCAAGTACAGGAGCAGCGAGTAGCACCACTACAATCAGCACTACTGTCCGGAGAAAATGGTAAGACATTCTCCCCTTCCTTTGTATATGATGTTGTTGAATAACGATGGATGAGCTGGAGACTTAATTTACGAGA